>CAMJES010000001.1 GCA_946404705.1 uncultured Ruminococcus sp.
AATACCGCCGTTTTCGCAACTATAACAGTTATGGCTCAGCGAATCTGTGTAGCTGTAGAAATTGCAGACGAAATTATGCACGGCAAAATATCTTATCACAGCGTCCGTATCGACAGTCGAAGCAGCATCGTCCGAATTCAGAATTTTCAGCGAGTTTATAAGCCGCGTTTTATCGGAGTCGGAAATATCCGTTTTGGCGTTGTCGAAGATGTTTGCATAGCTTTCGAAGCTGTCGTCCGAATAGATGAGCTTTACATCGTCCGAACCCATTCCGCCGCCTTTGCCGAAGCCGCCGTTTTTGTTCATATCAAAGCCGTCGCGTTCTCTGCCGTTTTCGAAGTCTTTGCGGAAGTCGGGAGCATTTTCGGCGTTTTTGTCGGCATTTTGAGCGGCTTCAAAGTCGTCTTGGTCAAAGTTCCTGCCGTTTCCTCTGCCGCCGCCCATTGAAGAACTGTCGGGCTTGTAGAGATTTCCCGTGCTGCCGTAGTTACGTTCAAGAAAGCTATCCTCTATCGCTTCGACCGCAAGGTAAAGTCCCCAGTCCTCGCCGTTGACGGTGATATAAGCAAAGCTGCAAAGCGGCGCGGCAGCTCCGACAGAGTTCATCATCGTGTAGCAAAGGTAGTCTTTCATATAGGTGTTGTCCTGAATGATATTGTTAAGGCTTAGCTTGTCAAGTCCGTGATAGCTCAGGGAATCGGAGTAGTGGTCGAATTCAAGCTTAAAGCTGTAACGGTTATTGCCGTATTGTGTGACCTGACTTAACGATGAGTTTCCCTTTGCGCGGATAGCGATATTTTTGAAGGCTTCTCCGTCAATGACGGCGCTGCACACGGCGTACTCTTCATTTTCGCAGCTTTCGATAAAGCTGTCCCAGCCGTCCATAACGATATCTATTGTATGAACATACGAAGTATCGAATATCCTCGTTTCATAGCCGATAGCTTTGGACGAAGCTTCTATCCCGACCGTATTCGGGAAATACATCAGCAGCACCGCCGCAAGGCATAATACCATTACTGCGGCACATATCCTGTTAAAGTATTTGCATGTTGACATTGGTTTACCTCCGTAAGGCTTATCCCATATATTCTCCGTTGAAGCTTACGAGGACAGCGCTTTGAACGCCGTTCATCTCCGAGAGGATATTGATAAAATCGGTGTTATCGTCTTTAAGGCGAATTTCGTAGTTTATCTCAACAGAGCCGTTAACGGCGGTCTTGCTTTTTACGGTGCAGCGAGTTGTCTGCTTTTTGAGGAAATCATGCGCAGCGTTCTCGCTTTCGTGGCTGTCGCACTTGATAACAGCGATATAGGGGTTGATATGCTGCTTTTTGTTTACGAATATGAGCAGAACTGCTCCGATGATAATGCTGCCGATAACTGCGAGAGGTATCATTCCTGCGGCAAGCACGATACCTGCTGCGATAGACCAGAAAAGGAACGCGATATCGAGCGGTTCTTTGATTGCCGTGCGGAAACGGACGATAGAGAGTGCGCCGACCATACCGAGAGAAAGCACAACGTTCGATGTTACAGCGAGAATAACAAGGTTGGTTATCATCGTAAGCGCAATTAGCGTTACGCCGAAGCCCGATGAATACATCACGCCCGAATAGGTTTTCTTATAGACGAAGAAAATGAAAAGTCCGAGTCCGAACGCTAAAAGCAGCGAAACAGCCATATCGATAAGGCTTACACTTGTTACGTTTTCGAGGAAGCTTGATTTGAAAATATCGTTGAAGGTCATAGTTTTTTCTCCTTTGATAAAAGTGTTTTTCACCCGTATATTCTGCAGGCTGCGTATTTTGAGAATGATGAGGTTTGTATGCTGCCGAGCTGAACAGCTTGCGCGATGAACGAGGGCAGAAATTCGTTCCATTTGACTTCGAGGATAATATCTGCGCTTGCGGGAACGGTGACGCAGCTGTTGTCGAGGAAATCGACAGCATTTAATCCCGTTCGAATGTTGTAGTCGAGCGTTACACGGACGTTTCCTGCAGGGAACACAAACGCCTCACGGGTATAATCGACTATGGTTTTGGGCTTTAGCCGCTGCGTATCCATTTTCAGCGCAAGCTCGTCCAAAAGCGCGCTGCCGCTGTCACGGACGAAAGCGCCCCGTGCAAGCGAATCAGCCTGTTCGTATGTAAGAATTGCGCTCTGCTTGCTTGAAAGTCCGCCCGTTTTGCTTTTCTTTTCAAGTCGGATAAAGGATGTATCGCCGTTGTAAAGCCTTATACGGAACTTTTCTCTGTAATTTACGCCGTTTATCTTTTCGATAAGAGCTTTGTCAAAAAGATTGTCGAAATAAAGGCTGCGCACTTCGTATTTTCCGCCGCAGGAAAAGCTGTCGGGCTGCATCAAAGCCGAGAGCCTTTGCCGAAGCGCCGCAAGGTCGGCGGTTTCTATCGACTGTTTATATTCATGACGGAATTTCTGTTCCATGATCTATCTCCTTTCCTTGCCAAAATATATCGGAAGATTAGTATTAGGATTAACATAGATTTCAGATTGTGTTTAAGTATATATTCCTAACCTTATACAAACCTTAGAAAAAAGTTAACCGCTAATTATTGCAAAACGGTAACACAATAATTCGTTTAGGGCGAAATGTTTAAAATTAGATTACAGTTTTTGTATAATGTGGAAAATCCCGAAGGAGTATGCTATAATGTTAAACGGAAAAAGAAGTTCCTGTCAGGGAGATGAAAACCAGATGAAAAAATTTGGCGCAAAGCCGAATAAAAAGGAAAAAACGGCAAGGGAAAAGCCGCCGAAAACGCCGTGGAGGGATAAGGCGTTCCCGATGGGCTGCATCGCGCCGAGCTTTATCGGCGTTATGATATTTTTCATTGTGCCGTTTATTGTCATATTATACTATTCTGTGGTGGATAATCCGATAAATAAGGATTTTGTTTTTTTGGATAATTACATAAGCCTGCTGCACAACAGCGCGTTCAAAAAAGCTGCTTTAAACACGCTTAAATTTTCGCTTACGTCCGTACCGCTGGCGGTAATACTCGGACTGGCGCTTGCAATGCTGCTTGACGCAAAGATACCGCTTGTAAGCCAGTTCAGGGCGAGCTTTCTCTGCCCGATGATGGTTCCCGTTGCTTCGGTCGTGCTTATATGGCAGGTAATTTTCCATTACAACGGAACGCTCAACGAATTTTTGGCGAAATTCGGCATTGACAAGATAGACTGGCTCAAATCCGACAAGGCGATGATCGTTGTCACGCTGCTTTTTCTGTGGAAAAACCTCGGCTATAATATGATACTGTTTCTGTCGGCGTTAGGCGGCATTTCAAAGGATCAGCTTGAAGTTGCAACGCTCGAAGGCGCAGGCGCATGGTACAAATTCTTCCATATAAAGCTTCGTCATCTTTCGCCGACGATCCTTTTCGTTGCAATACTTTCGCTTATCAACTCGTTCAAGGTATTCCGCGAGGTTTACCTGCTCACGGGCGATTATCCCTACGATTCGATATATATGCTGCAGCATTTTATGAACAACACCTTCCGCTCGCTTGATTATCAAAAGCTTTCGGCTGCTGCGATACTGATGTCAATTGTAATAATCGTTATTCTGGCGCTGTTGTTCGTTGCCGAAAACAAGTTCGGGGAGGATACGGAATGACAGCTCAGAACACACAGAAAAAAGTCACACCCAAAAGGAAATTCAGCCGCCGTCAGAACAAGATAGTTCTTGCGGTGATGACGGTTTTTGCGGCTGTGGCTGCGGTCATATTCCTTCTTCCGACCGTGCTTACGATAGCGAACTCGTTTATGTCAAGCTCGGAGATATCCGCAAACTACGGCGCAGTTTTCTCAACGACAGAATCGGGCGGAAAAACCTTTATTTCCGAAAAGGTGAACCTGAAATTCATACCCGATATGGTTTCCTTTTCGCAGTATTACACGGTGCTTTTCAAAAGCCCCGATTATCTGCTCAAATTTTGGAACTCGGTGATACTCGTTGTGCCGATAGTTATATTCCAGCTTGCGGTCGCAGCGTTCGCTTCCTACGGCTTTGCAAGGCTGAAGGGCAGGCTAAAGGAGATACTTTTCTTCGTTTATGTTATCGTAATGATGATGCCGTATCAGGTAACGCTTGTTCCGAACTACCTTGTTTCGGATGCGCTCGGCATTTTAAACACGCGCTGGGCGATAATTCTTCCTGCGGTGTTCACGCCTTACTCGGTGTTCATTTTAACCAAGGTAATGCGAAGGATACCGGTATCGCTTATCGAAGCGGCAAAGCTTGACGGCGCGAGTGAGCTGCAGATATTCCGCTATATCGCGCTTCCGCTTTGCAAGAGCGTTATCTATTCGGTAATAATTCTTGTTTTTATCGACTACTGGAATATGGTCGAGCAGCCGCTTATACTTCTCTCGGACGAGAACTTATATCCGCTCTCGGTTTTCCTTTCAAGGATAAATTCGGGCGAGATAGGACTTGCATTTGCTGTTGCGACAATATATATGATACCTACGCTGCTGATGTTCCTTTACGGCGAAGATTATCTTGTCGAGGGAATTGCATATTCGGGCGGCATAAAGGGATAAGGGAGGCTTAAAAATGGAAAATAAACGGCGTGAATGGGTAAAAACGGCGGCGATAATTTTTCTTACGGTCATGCTTCTGCTGACGTTTTTCTCCAACACGATAATGAATTATTCTCTGCCGGAGGTTTCCGCCAAGTATGTTCAGAGCGGCAGCCTTTCCGAGCAGATAAGAGGAACTGTCACCGTTGAATCTGCACAGCAGTATGAGGTGAAGTTCAGCGGCTCTTCAAGAGTTGTAAGCTCCGTTGAAGTCAAGCAGGGCGACACGGTCGAAAAGGGACAGGTCTTGCTGAGGTTTGAAGAGGGTGAAAGTCCCGACCTTGAAGCTGCGGAAGTTGCGCTTGAACAGAAGCAGAACGAATACCGCAAGTCGCTTATGGATTTAGGCGCAGATTATTCCTCGGCAGAGCTTGACATAAAAGAGCTTGAAGAGGATATCGAACGGCTTAAAGCCGACCTCGGCGGCAGCGGTGATTACCGCAAGAAATCCGATGAACTGAAAAAGCTGAACGAAGAGGTCGAAACGCTGACAAAGCAGGGAAAAGAGCTTGAAAGCAAGATAACGCGCATTGACGAGCAGCTGACTGCGCTCGGTGCGGACGATTATGAATCGCTTGACACGGTTTACAGCAGCAAGCTTTCGCCGCTTTATGACTCTGTTGTTAAATATAAGGCGAAAAAAGAGAAATATGATAAAGAGATTGAGCAGATAACAAAAGAGTTTGACAAAGAGATCACAAATGAAGATATTTTGAATAAGCAGAATGAGATATCTAAGCTTGAAGCCCAGCTTGCAGCGCTGAACGATAGATATATTGAAGCTTTGGTAAATGACGGTGATGTTGTCGGAGTAAATCAAAGCATAAGCGAGGCGCAAGCCGACCTTAGCCGTGCAAAGTCCGAACTTTCCGAACTTTACAGCAAGCAGGCTACAAGCGGTGTTGCAAGTCGAAAGCTCAAGGTCGCAACAATGAACCAGACAACGTTCACAAACAGTCTTACCAAGGCTGAAAACGAGCTTAATCAAAAAAAGATAGAGGTCAGCAAGAAGCTTAACGCTTCAAAGAAGACCTTAAAGGCGCAGGCTGAGAAAAACACCTCCGAGCTTGACGATGCAAAATCAAAGCAGGAAAAATCGGACGCCGATCTGAAGCTTATCGAACAGATAGAGGAAAACGAGCGCTCTCTCGAACGCAAAAAGCTTGAACTTAAGCAGACGCAGGAAAAGGATCTTGTCGAAGCAGGCAAGAACAGCGTTGATATCGAAGCAATGCAGAACGAGATCAGGCGCCTTGAAGAAAAGGTGAACGATATAAAGAAGGACGCTGCGGGCGGCGATATCACAGCGCAGGTCGCAGGCGTTATCAGCTCGATAAAGGTCGTTGCAGGCGAAACGCTTGAATCGGGTGCGGATATAGCTTCGATAGAAATGGTCGAAAAGGGCTATACCGCAAGCTTCTCGGTAACAATGGATCAGGCGAAAAAGGTCAAGGTCGGCGACCTTGCAGAGATACAGTATTTCTGGGGCGGTGACGCGCAGGCAAAGCTTGCTCAGATAAAGTCGGATTCCTCAAACGCACAGAACAAGCTGCTCGTATTCGATGTCACGGGAGATGTTACCCCCGGTCAGTCGCTGCAGCTCGTACTCGGCGCAAAGGGTCAGCCTTATGACTGCATTATCCCGAACAATGCGATAAAAGAGGATTCAAACGGAAAGTTCGTCCTCACGGTCGTTGCAAAGAGCAGCCCTCTCGGCAACCGCTACATCGCAAAGCGCGCGGACATTACCGTTCTCGCTTCGGACGGTGTGAACACGGCGGTAACGGGCGTTCTGCAAAGCGATTACATTATCTCCACATCGACAAAGCCGATAAACGCAGGCGATCAGGTTCGCCTTGTTGAGGGCTGATAAAAGCTGTTGCTTTCGGTGAAAGGAGGGAGCAGGAACGAATCCTACAAAAAAGTTATTTTATATTATCCTCGGCGCTTTAAATGCGGTTTGTATCGCGGCTTTGATCTGTTTGTACATTGCCTTCGGCGGTATTGCAGGGCGGCTTGCTTCGCAGAACGCTGTAAGCGGCTGGCAGAGTGAAGGCGGCGGCAGGTTCGCTCAGCTCTCGGTCTTTATCAACAACGGTTCGGGCATAGACTTCAACGAAGTGCGCCGAATGAGAGCCGATATAGATAAAAAGCTGACCGAAAACTCGCTTGCGGCGGAAAAAGAGGGCGCAAGGATATATTTCGATGGTTTTTCCTGTTCGGCGTTTAAGCTGAACGTTACAACGATGAGTGAAAGCTACGCGCCGAATGTCGAGGCGAACACCATCGTCACGGGCGGAGATTTTTTCCGTTTTCATCCGCTTGAACTGCTCTCGGGCTGCTATTATTCGGATGACGATCTTATGCAGGACAGAGTTGTTATAGATGAAACGCTTGCTTGGCAGCTTTTCGGTTCGAGCAATGTTTCGGGAATGGCTGTCAGCATCGGCGGAAAGATCTTTAACGTTGCAGGAGTTGTAAAGTCCGAGCAAGACAAAGCCTCGCAGTATGTTCTCGATTCGAAGCCGTATATGTATATTTCCTACGGCGGCATAAAGCTTATTCAGGAAGCGCCCGAGATAACCTGCTATGAAGCGGTGCTTCCGAATCCGGTAAAGGGACTTGCGAAAACGATGCTTACCGGTGTGCTGAGCGTTCCCGAAGAGGAATATACTTTAGTCGAAAACACCGAACGGTATTCTATACCGAAAATATTCAAGGCGGCGTTTGACGGCGGCAAAAGAGCGGTCGTTGACAGAGCGGTCGTATATCCCTACTGGGAGAATGCGGCGAGGATCACAGAGGAGAATGCGGCTGACGTTCTTACAGCTATGACGGTGCTGCTCTGTGTTCCGATAATTACAGTTTTGTATTTTGCCGTTCTGCTTTTTATAAAGCGCAAGGCAATCTTACATAAATTCTCGGAGAATATTCGGGAGAAAGCGAATTCAGGAATATCACATTTCAAACGAAAAACTATGAAAGGCGGAAATTGACACTATGAAAAAGACATTATTTAAGCGCGCGGTATGCGCAGGAGTTGCGGCAGCGCTGATGCTTTCGCTCGGCGGCTGCGGAAAAACAAGCAAACCCGAACTTGCGTCAAAGGACAATCTGTATTCGGCGAAGGAGATATCGCTTGACGGTTTTGACAGCATAAATGCAATGACTGCGAGCGGCGACAGGATATACATTGTCGGCAGCAAATCCATTGAAGTGAAAAACAGCGCTGCGACCGGTGAAAATTCCGATTCGGGCGTTATGGCTAAAGAAGCTTTGGGCGGAATGCTTGTCGATGAGATAAGCACAGAAGCGGCTTCGGATGACGCTGCGGAAGAGGGCGGCGAAACAGAGGAATCGGCAGGAGATGTTACAGAGGCTGTTACAGGAGATATTGCGGAAGCACCCGAAGTGCTGTATTTCCAGCAATATTCGCTTGTTGCGCTTGATTATGACGGAAACAAGATATCGGAAAAGCTCATCTATGACGGTCAGGAAAAGGGCAGCAACGTCTGTATGAACGTTAACAACCTTTTTATGTCGGGCGAAAATGTCTGCATACTTGCGAATGAGAATTCATGGAATAACGAAACAGGCGAATCGCAGGATACCTTCTATATCGAACGCTTTAATTCCGAACTTGGATCCGTTGGCAGGGTCGAGCTGGACAGCCTGAAAGAAAATTACGACTCGGACAATTATTTCTATATCAGCAATTACACCGAGGACAAGGAAGGCAACGGATATGTTCTTGTTGACAACAGCATTATGGTCTTGGACTCAAACGGTAAGTATCAGTTCACGCTGAAAATGGAGGACAGCGCTTCACAGAATGCAGGTTCAAACATTGCAAACGTTGTCTGCGGCAAAAACGGCACAGTTTATGTATTTATCAATTCCTATACTATCACCGATGACAACTATGAGTCAAAAACTGTCGCAAAGACTGTTGACCTTGCCAAAAAAGGCTTCGGTGATGTTGAATACCCCGTTTCGATATCGGCATACAGCACTATGAATTCTGCCGGAGATGTGTACGATATGGTATATAACGGCGATACAACGCTTTACGGCTACAACGTTGAAACGGACGAGAAAACCACTATCATCGACTGGATAAAATCGGGTATCGATACAACTGCGCTTGAAACGATAATCGTTTCCCCCGACGGCAGGATCATCTATTCCTCACATAATTATGAGATCAATCCGGGCGGCGGCTATTCTTACAGCGACGGCGACCTTATCATCAATATCCTTACAAAGATAGACCCGTCCGAAATTCCCGACAAGGAACTTATAACAATGTCCACGATGTACATTCCGTACAGTGTCAAGAGCAAGATAAGCGAATTCAACAAGAACAGCGACAAATATCAGATCGAAGTAACTTCCTATCTTGACAACGACTGGTCAAACTATGACGACTGCTTAAAGCGTTTTAACAACGACCTTGTTGCGGGAAATATCCCCGATATCCTTGTTGTTGACAGCCAGCTTCCGTTCAACAGCTATGTTTCAAAGGGACTTATCGCAGACCTTGGCCCCATTATGGAAAAGGACGAAACTTTCAACCGCGCGGATTATCTTGAAAACGTGCTGGAGGCACTCTCGATAGGCGGAAAGCTTTACCGCATCGCGCCTTCGTTCAGCATTCAGACTATCGCTGCAAAGAAGTCTATTGTTGGCGACAAGCAGAGCTGGACAATTGACGATTTCATTGCCGTTCACGAGGCTTATCCCGACAGCGAAATGTTAATGGAAATGACAAACTCAAATTTTGTCAGCAACATGATAATGTATAACATGAACCAGTTCGTCAACGCTGAAACGGGCGAATGCAGCTTCAATTCCGACTCGTTCAAAAAGATACTCGAATATGCAAACACTCTCCCGACCGAGATAGACTATGATTCGCTTTATAATGATGACAGCTATTGGATGAAGCGTGAAATGGCATACCGTGACAATACTGCTATCCTCAAGCAGGAATATATCTATGACCTTCGTGTTCTCAAACAGGACGAGGCGGCATATTTCGGCGAGCCTGTAACGTTTATCGGCGTTCCCTCCGACACCGGAAACGGTTCAATGCTTCAGGTAAACACTTCCCTTTCCATCACTTCCAAGGCAAAGAACCCCGACGGCGCATGGGAATTCATAAAGACCCTTCTCACCGATGAAGCGCAGGAAAATCCGGACGGCTTCCCGATAAAGGTTTCCGCTTTCAACAAGCTTGCCGAGAAGGCTAAGGAACGTCCTTACTGGGAGAACGAAAACGGCGAAAAGGAATACTATGACGATCAGATATGGATCGGCGATCAGACCGTTACGATCGAACCCAACACCGATGAGGACAACGAGCGCATGATAGATTTCATCAAATCGGTTAAGAACGTATATGAATATGACACCGACCTTTTCAAGATCATTGACGAAGAGGTTCAGGCTTATTTCAGCGGTCAGAAATCCGTTGACGAAGTTGCAGACATCATTCAGAACCGTGCAAGCACTTACATCAGCGAAAACAGATAAAATAACATAACCTATCCCCGTTTGTGTAACAGCAAACGGGGATTTTTCATATTATAAGTACAAAGGGAAATAAGGAAAGGATGTAATGTATGAAAAAGAGATTTCTTATAGCAGGCGGAGATCTTCGCTTTGTAAAGCTTGCGGAGTTTCTCAAAGAAAACGGCTGCTTTGTAAATACGATCGGCTTTGACAACGGTATTCCTGCGAGCGGAGGGATACATAACATAAAAAATCTTATCTCGCTCAACGAAAAGACCGACTGTCTTATCCTCCCATTGCCAGTGAGCATTGACGGAGAGAACATTAACTGCCCCTATTCCGACATAAAACTATCCGCGGAAACACTTGCCGCCGCAGTTTCCGAAAACGGCATTGTCTTCGGCGGACGTTTCCCCAACGGACTTAAGGAAAAGCTTCATAAGCGCGGACTGACGGTGATAGACTACTCCGAAAGAGAGGAGTTTGCCGTTATGAACGCCGAAGCCACCGCCGAGGGAGCTTTGCAGGCGGCTATGGAGGAAACCGACCGAACGATAATGGGACAGCGGATACTTATCATCGGAATGGGACGCATCGCCAAAGCGCTTATACACATTTTGCAGGGCTTCAACGCCGAGATAACAGCCGCGGCAAGGAAATACTCCGACCGTTCGTGGGCTGAGATATACGGCTGCAGAACTGCCGATATAAGCGCGCTTGACAAGGAGCTTGAAAGAGCAACGATAGTGTTCAATACCGTGCCTGTGCCGCTGCTTGACGAGCGGCTTTTGAAAAAGGTCAACAAGGACTGTCCTGTGATAGACCTTGCGTCAAAGCCGGGCGGAGTTGATTTTGAAAGCGCGGCAAGGATAGGCGTGAAAACGCTCTGGCTGCTGTCGCTTCCCGGCAAAGCCGCGCCGACAACGGCAGGCATAACGATAGGAAAAACGATACTTAACATACTGGAGGAAAGGGGAGAGGAATTTGTCTGATAATATTTCAAGTCTTTCGGGCGTCAAGATCGGCTATGCCCTCTGCGGCAGCTTCTGTACCTTTTCACGCTCAATAGAACAGCTGAAAAGGCTGAAAGAAACGGGCGCAGATATCACGGCAATAATGTCGTTCAACGCTTCAAGCATAGATACACGCTTCGGCACAGCGGAAAGCTTCCGAAAAACGATCGAGGAGATAACCGAAAAGCCGATAATACTTACGATAGAGGGCGCAGAACCGATAGGCCCAATGAAAATGTTCGATGTGCTGGCAATATGCCCCTGCACGGGAAATACAATGGCAAAGCTTGCGAATTCGATAGTCGATACACCTGTGACAATGGCAGCAAAGTCGCATATCCGCAACGGCAGACCGATAGTTATCGCAGCAGCGACAAATGACGGCCTTGCAGGCAGCGCAAAGAATATCGGCGCATTGATGAATTATAAGGAATACTATTTTGTTCCGCTCGGCCAGGACGACAGCGAAAAAAAGCCGCGTTCGCTCGTTGCGGATTTCAACGAGCTGGGCGATACGATAATCGCCGCGCTGAACGGAAAACAGTTTCAGCCGCTGATAATATAATTAGGAATTCGGAATTCGGAATGCGGAATTATTGTGAAACCAACGTATGCAGTTAAAACCGCGAAGCGGACGAAAAGTTTACGTTAATTCTGTAAGAATTAACGTAAACTTTTGTCCGCTTCGCGGTTTGCAAACATATATTGGAGTTCGCAATAATTACGCATTACGAATTACGCATTAAATTTATGCTCTGAGTTCTGCGCCGAGCTTTGCAAGCTCCTTGATAACACGCTTCATTGCTGCGTCTGCCTGCTCGTCGGTGAGAGTGCCTTCATGCGAACGCATCGAGATAGCAAATGCTACGGATTTCTTGCCTTCGCCGACCTGCTTGCCCTTGTAAACGTCGAAAAGCTCTACTTTTTCAAGCGTGTTTCCGACTGCGCCCTTTATTGCCTTTTCAAGTGCTGCAACTGCAAGCTTGTCATCACATACAACAGCAATATCACGAGTCGTTGCAGGGAACTTTGGCAGCGGCTTGTAGACCTTGTCGCCCTCTGCTGCTGCAATTTCCATCATTTCGGGGATTTCAAGCTTTGCGGCATAAGCCTTTACTCCGATACCATAATTTTCAAGCACAACGGGAGCAAGCTCGCCGAATATGCCGAAAACCTTGCCGTTCTTGCTTACAACGGCACATCTTCCGGGGTGGAATGCACTTGCTTCGGGATAAACTGCCGTATCTGTGCAAGCTTCAAATTCGCACTCGCCTAGTCCCATTTCGTCAAGTACGGCTTCTATCTTGCCTTTGAGCAGGAAGAAATCGGCGTCCTTGCCGAACATACCTATTGCAAGTCTTGCAGGCTCCTCGGGAAGCTCCTTGCCCGAAACGGGGATGTATTCATTGCCTATCTCAAAGAGGTAAGCTTCGGGGTTGCGGTTATTGTAGTTTCTTGCAAGAACTTCACACATGGACGGAATTATCGTTGTTCTCATTACCGAAGTATCTTCACCAAGCGGATTTGTGATAGTAACTGTTTTGCGCAGAGTGCTGTCTGCAGGAAGATTTATCTTGTCGAAATATTTCGGACTAACAAAGGAGTATGTCGAAATTTCATAGCAGCCGAGCGCTGTCATAGCGTTTGCAAGCTTGCGCTCAAACTTCTGCTTAGGTGTGAGCTGTGCTTCGGCAACGCCGCGGATAACGGTCTTCGGTATATTGTTGTAGCCGTAAAGACGAGCGACTTCTTCTGCGATATCCGACTTGCACTCAATGTCAACTCTGTATGCAGGAGCGTAAGCAACGCCGTCCTTGACTGTGAAATCAAGCTTGTTGAGGTAGCCTATCATCTGCTCCTCGGGGATATCCGTGCCAAGGAACTTATTTATCCATTCTGCGCTGAACGGAGCGGATTTCTGCGTGTCAACGCCGTTCGAAACCTTGATATATTCCGTTACAACTTCTCCGCAGCCGAGCATTTCAACAAGTTCAAGTGCGCGTCTGAGTGCAGGTTCAGCCATTCTCGGGTCAAGTCCCTTTTCAAAGCGTGAGGAAGCGTCCGTTCTCATTCCGAGTGCCTTTGCGGTCGTTCTTACGCTTGCACCGTCGAAGCAGGCTGCTTCAAATACAACATCGACTGTATCGTCCATAATTCCGCTGTATTCGCCGCCCATTACGCCTGCAACTGCGACAGGCTTCTTTGCGTCTGCGATAACGAGCATATTTTCGGTAAGCTCACGCTCAACACCGTCAAGAGTCGTTATCTTTTCACCGTTCTTTGCACGGCGAACGTCAATGGACGAGCCTTCAAGATAGCGTATATCAAAAGCGTGCATAGGCTGACCGTATTCAAGCATTACATAGTTCGTGATATCGACAAAATTATTGATAGGACGAACGCCGCTTGCACGAAGACGCTCACGCATCCAGCGCGGCGACATTCCGACCTTAACATTCTTTACAACTGCTGCGATATAAATCGAGCATTTCTCCTTGTCGGAAATTGTAACGCTTTTGAGCATATCCTTTGCGCTGCCGCCGATGCCCTTTATCTCGGGTTCGTGGAGATTGAGCGGCAGGTCAAACGTAGCCGCAGTTTCACGAGCAAGTCCGATAACGCTCATACAGTCGGGGCGGTTTGAGGTTATTTCAAATTCAACCGTTGTATCGCCAAGACCGATTGCCTCCTTTATGTCCATTCCAAGCTTAAGCTCGGGACAACCCTCTTCCTGCTGTAAAAGGAAGATACCGTCTGCAATTGCATAAGGGAAATCGTGCGTTGTAAGTCCGAGTTCGCCCAAAGAGCAGAGCATACCGTTCGATTCAACGCCGCGAAGCTTGCCCTTTTTGATCTTTACGCCGTTCGGGAGCGTAGAACCGTCCATTGCAACGGGAACGATATCCCCTGCCTTAACGTTGGGCGCACCGGTAACGATCTGTATAGGCTCGCCGTTTCCAGCCGTGCCTACATCGACCTGACATACGACAAGGTGGTCGGAGTTTTCGTGCGGAACAACGGAAAGCAGCTTTCCGACAACTACCTTGCTAATTTCGGAACCCTCCGTGTCATAACGCTCAACTTTAGAGCCGCTAATTGTAAGACCAGAGCAGAATTCCTTTATACTCATATCTCCGATATCAACATAATCGGAGAGCCATTTCATTGATAAATCCATTTTATAAAACCTCCAAATTATTAATTGAGAATTGATAATTTGCCTTTGGGAAACCTAAACAGTTCTTGAATAATGTTGAAAAAACTGTTCCTACAATTGATACTTAATATCAAACATTTTCCGAGTTTTCCTTATCTTGCTTTGATGCAAGATATTCCAAAAACTCTTTTGTGCCGTTTTGGCTCGGTGTAAGTCCGTACTCCTTACCGTTTTTCATACGGAGAATAACCGTTACGGCAGGTCCTTCGGTCACTGAATATATCCGTTCTATATCGTCATAGCCGAATGTGACCGGTTTTGAAAGAAAGCGCATTATTGTAAATTTTTCTTCTCCCCAATACCATACGTTTTTTGCGGCGGCAACACCGGAAAATGCCGAAAGTGCTGCCAATAAGATGAATACCGCAAATACCGCTGCCGAGGACAGAACTGCAAAATTAACTATTATCCCCGCTATAACAAGCACTCCGGCAAAAATGTAAAGTCCTATGGTTACCCCTTTGCCTGAGCAGATACAACCTAAGGGTTCGTAATCCAATTTGCTGCTGTTATTATCTGTCATTTTATCCCCTCCGTTTTTTCTATTAGAAATAACTCTTCACATTATTCAAGAATTGTTTAGACTTCCCGAAGGCAACATTCGGATCAGAACTGACCCAAGAATCTCATATCATTCTCATAAAGCAATCTCATATCGCCTATCTTGTAGCGTCCCATTGTAATACGTTCAAGGCCGATGCCGAACGCAAAGCCGCTGTAAACCTCGGGGTCGATGCCGCAGCCTTCGAGTACCTTCGGGTGAACCATTCCTGCGCCGAGCAGCTCAATGTATCCCTCGTTCTTGCAGAGAGGACAGCCTGCGCCGTGGCAGTTAAAGCACATCATATCGACCTCTGCGGACGGCTCCGTGTAGGGGAAGTGGTGAGGACGAAGACGTATCTGACAATCCTCGCCGTAAATTCTCTTCATAAGCAGTTCAAGCGTACCGTTGAGATCTGCCATTGTGATGCCCTTGTCAACAACAAGTCCCTCTATCTGGTGGAAGAGAGGTGAATGTGTAGCGTCCACCGTATCGGAACGGTAAACTCTGCCCGGAGAGATGATGCGGATAGGCGGCTTCTTGTTCTCCATTGTTCTTATCTGAACGGAGGAGGTCTGTGTGCGGAGAACAACGTTGTCGTTGATATAGAATGTGTCCTGCGTATCTCTTGCAGGGTGGTGCTTGGGCATATTGAGTGCCTCAAAGCAGTAGTGGTCGGTTTCGACCTCGGGACCTTCCGCGATCTCAAAGCCCATTCCGAGGAAAACTTCCTTTATATCGTTGAGCGTTGCGGTCAGCGGATGAAGCTTGCCTATCTTCTGCTTTGTGCCGGGCATTGTAACGTCAAGCGTTTCGGCTTCAAGCTGCTTCTTTGCAAGCTCGGATTTAAGCGCCTGCATACGGGCGGAGATGTTCTCCTCGATATCGGAGCGGACTTTATTTGCAAGCTGTCCGATAACGGGACGTTCCTCTGCGGAAAGTCCGCCCATCTGCTTCAAAATTCCGGTAAGCTCGCCCTTTTTGCCGAGGAATTTTACTCGGAGGTTTTCAAGCACATCCAGACTTTCGCATTTGTCAAGCTCCTCATGCGCAAGGCTCTTGATCTTTTCAAGCTGTTCTTTCATAAATTTCTACCATTCCTTTCCGTGTTCCGCTTATGCAGAACCATTATATTCATAAAATTTTCCCAACTAAAAAAGCCTGCCCCGAAACGGGACAAGCCATAGCCTGCTTATAACCACCCATTTTCTAAGGAACCGACATTCCCCTTGCCTTAACGCGGCATACGTCAACAGCTACAAACGCAAAAGCGTCTTCACCGCTGCCACTACGGAGCGAAATTTCAGCTTTGCAATATTTAAGGATATCCCAGCCTTGTATCCTCTCTCTTTGAAACATTATCCGCAAAGCCTACAACTCTTTAAACGTGTTTATTTAAGTGTAAAACGGCATACTCTGCCGTTATTTTTAATTATATATCATATTTTCAAAAAAAGCAAGCATTTTTACTTGAAAATAAATATTTTATATGCTATAATAAATAAAAGCTTTGCCGCAGACGGATTTTATGTCGATTTGTGTAAAATTCAATGCTTTTATGCGGCAAATACAGTATTCTTTTGTTATAAGAAAGGAGTCTTCCCCACTTTACGGGCAAAATATTATGGATGTTTTTGTTGAACAGCTTGTAAAAAAACCTGCAGACGGCAAAACGCTTGTTCTGAAAATACTTATCGCTTTCGGAGTTATACTTGTTTCGCTTTTCTGCCTCTATCTTATGCTTATCGGTATCGTCATTGCGCTGCTGCTTATATTTGCGGCGATATACGGCGGCTTTTACCTTATTTCGGGGCTAAACGCCGAGTATGAATATATCGTCACCAACGGCGAAATTGATATCGACAAGATAATCGCAAAACGCAAGAGAAAACGCCTTATCACCGCAAAGCCGTCAAAATTTGAAGCTTTCGGAAAGCTTGCCGATGCCGCACCTGTTTCGGGCATTACAGTCGTTGAAGCAAACGGCATTGCGGACGAAGAAGCCGAAGATTATTATATCGACTTCACACACGATTCATTTGGCAAGGTAAGGCTCATATTCACGCCGACCGAACGCACCCTTGAAGCGGTAACGCCGTTTCTCCCACGCCCCGTCAAGGTGGAATACGACAGAAAAAACAGAAGCTGACACTATGTAAGGAGAGATTGATATGATCATGGAAGCTTACCATACTGATATGCCTCGCATGAAACAGCTTGTAAAAAAGCCGAAATTTATCTCAAGAGTATATTCTCCGCAGGAAATGAAATTCATAATGGGTAAAAACTTCTCTCCTAATATCATGGCTGAGATGTACTGCGCAAAAATTGCAATGAAAAAAGCTATCGGCGCGCGCTTCAGAGGCTGCAGTATCCAAGAGATCTCCGTCCTCACCGATTATTCCGGAAATTATTACATAAGCCTTTCGGGCGAGGCCAAAAAGCGGCTTATTTCCACAAAAATGAAGATCAGCGTTTCCTGTTCCCATTCAAAGGCTCTTGCAATGGCAACGGTACTCATTGAATTCTAAATCACACCGCACGGCCTGAGCTGTGCGGTTATTTTTATACCAAATAATTGTTTGAATAACGAACACAAAAGCTTTGATATATGCGGTTTTGTTTTGAGAAAACCCCATGATCAAATGATTATCAGCATTATCTGCAGAAAGGTTGAAGATTTATGTACTACGCCACTCCGAAACAGATGAAAGAAATAGAAAGCTATTCCGACAGCCACGGCGTTTCCTACCGTGAGCTTATGGAAAACGCAGGCGCCGCGGCAGCCGAATTCGTATGTAAGCTTGCAGGCAGACAAGACCTCTCAGGCGGCGTCCTTGTCCTCTGCGGAAAGGGCAATAACGGCGGCGACGGCTTTGTCCTCGCAAGAAATCTGTACAGCGCAGGAATCGCAGTAAATGTCGTCCTCACAAGCGGCGACCCTGCCACCGAGCTTGCAGGCTATGAATACTGCCTGCTCGGCGAAGACGGCATCGACGTCCTTAACCTGAACGATAATATCGACAAGGTTTTCTCGCTGTTTTCGTCCTGCTCGCTTATCGTTGACGCTGTTTACGGCACAGGCTTCCACGGCGAGCTTCCTCCCGAGATAAAAGCCTGCTTCAGCTTTGCAAAGCGCTGCCGCAAGCCGATAGTAGCACTTGATACGCCCTCGGGCGGAAACTGCCTTACAGGCGAAGCCGAGGAAGACGTTCTGAAATGCGACTACACGATAACATTCGGCTGCATAAAGACGGGTATGCTCTGCGAACCGCTGCGCTCCCTCTGCGGAGAGATAACCGTTGCGGATATCGGCTTCACAAACGAATGCTTCGAAGCTGCCGCTTATGTCGCAATAGACCTTGAAGAAAGCTATGTAAAAGCACTTTTCCCGAAAAGAGCGGAGGACTGCTATAAAAATCAATTCGGACATCTTTTCAATATCGCAGGCTGCCGCAGAATGAGCGGCGCAGCGCAGATGTCCACCCTTGCGGCTTTGCGCAGCGGTGCAGGACGCGTCACCCTCGCTTCCACAGAAGAAGTCATAGACCGACTTGCCGCGGTTATCTTTGAATCAACGTTTCTTCCTCTTGACGCTGCAAAAGACGGCGCAATATCCGCAAAAGCGGCAAATACTCTTATAAAAGAGCTTCCTGCGGCAACGGCAGTCTGCATCGGCAGCGGACTTTCCGACACCGCAGATACCGCCGAGATCGTCAAGACTGTGATAAAAAATGCGGACTGCCCGATAATTCTTGACGCAGACGGCATAAACTGTATATGCTCCTGCATAGATATTATCAGAAACACAAAGGGCAGACTTATCCTTACTCCGCACCCCGGCGAGCTGAAACGCATTTACGCAGCCGCTTTCGACAGCAATTTCCCCGACAGACTCACAATGGCGGTGAAGATTGCCCGTGAGTTTGACGTTATCGTTGCGGCAAAGGGCGTTCCGACCTATATTGCAGGCGGCGGAAAGCTTTATATCTGCAAAGCAGGCAACCCCGGTCTTGCCAAGGGCGGCAGCGGCGATGTCCTCACGGGGATAATCGGTGCATTTGCGGCATACGGACTTGCTCCGTCCGACGCTGCGGCAGCAGGAGTTTTCGTCCACGGAAAAGCAGCCGACCTCGCCCGTGAAAAGCTTTCCGAAACGGGTATGCTGCCGAGAGATGTAATAGACGAGCTTCCCTATGTGTTCAAGGCTTGGAACAGATAGGATAGTATTAGAATACCCTCTGTTTCAAAACGAACGGAGGGTATTTTTATGTCAGAACGACTCAGAACACCAATATTGCTTTTTGTAATATCAATAGTATTATTTACGGGATGTAAATTCATAAAGGATACAATTATCCCGAAGCAGCCGAAGCTTGACAGAGCGTTCACCTGCGAATTTGAGCTTACGGCATTTGAGGACGACCGCGACAGCAAAATGGTCGTCAAGGGTGATTTTACCCGTTTCGGCACGGGAATATGGGAGATGAACATAACCGAACCCGAAACTATGAAAGGCCTAAACTTGAAATACAACGAGGGAAAGACCACAGCTTCTCTCGGCGCTCTGACGCTTGATATCGAGAGCGAAAAGCTGAACAGCAGCGCAATGTTCAAGCGAATCTTCGATACATTCGACAGTTGCGCCGCAATGCACGACATTGAACTTTACGACAACGGCGAAGCAGCTGTTTACAACGGCACAGACTGCAGCATTGCTTTCGACAAAGAAACGCTGCTCCCGACCCTGCTCACATTCTCGGACGGTATAACTGTCGATATCTCCTCTTTCTGCGACCTTGCGGAAAGATCCGCGGAAACGGAACAGACTTCCGAATAAACAAAAATGCACACAACGCTTTTGACGCTGTGTGCATTTGTAATTTTTAATACTGTGAAACATAATCCAGAGGATCGAGGTAATAACCGTTTGAACGAACCTCAAAGTGGAGATGGTTTCCTGTTGCATAACCGGTCGAGCCGACATATCCGAGAAGCTGACCCTTTACAACATAATCGCCGTAGCTAATCGCAATGCTGCTCATGTGAGCGTACATTGTAACGTTTCCGTCATCGTTTGCGACCATAACGCTGTTGCCGTAACCGTCATACTTGTTTGCGGCTCTTGTGACCGTACCGGAAGCTGCAGCGTATATCGGAGTGCCGTAAGGAGCGGCAATATCAATGCCCTTATGACCTCTGCCATCGCCCATATAAGCGGAGATGTAACCGCCGTCGACCGGCCAGAAATAATCTCCCGAACCGCCGCTGCCCGTGCTGACTGCGGTGGTCGTAGGTCTTGTTCCGACTCTGACTTCCTTTGCGACCGGTTCGGAAAGAACCTGACGCGACTGCTCATTGCGAGAGATAACAATGCCGTTCTTGTATGTAACAAGCGCATTGACAAGTGCAGCACCCTCAACGCCATTTACATCAACCTTTTCTTCGCCTTTATAAAGGTTGTCGTCTTCGGTTCTGATTATCTCATAATCTATCGGAACTTCATAGGTTTCATTCTTTGTAACAAGCGTCTGGAGGTAAGGCACCTCTGCGGAAAGCTCTATAACAGCGCCAACCGGACAGAATGAAGTGATATCATCGATCGGGTCGCCCTCGTAAACAGCAGGACAAGCAAGAAGCTCATCAAGCGAAAGTCCGTTGTGCGCTGCAATGTTCCACGGATTATCGCCGTTTTCTACCTCGTAATAAACAGGTTCCGCAACGATGGAACTGAGCTTGTCGATAACATTCTGCTGATCAACTATCTCGGTAGGATAAACGAACTGCTCGTATGTGTATTCGACCGATTTGTCAAATCCGACCGAAACAACATCGGAATCGGACATATACGGTTCCTTTATAGAATCAATGTAGGCCTCGATCTCATCGGTAGACTCAACAGCGGCATAAAAGCTTCCGTTTATCATTACGGTATAAGCTCTTACCTTTCCTGCCAGCTCATCGGAGGGAAGTGCGGAAGCAGCCTCTTCGGCTTCTTCTTCAAGCGAACGCTGTTCAGCCTGCTGCTCTTCGGTCGCATTTTCCTCGGGAAGAGTGATATCAAGCTGTTCCTGCATCTTTTCAATAAGCTCAAACTCGTCAATGACTTCATCCATCGAGTTGAGCGGCTTTATCGAGAGGTTTGTGCTGACAAGAGCGGTGTCATCGGTGGAGTAATAAACCGCCTTGTCGGAGATAGACTGCTGCGCGTCCACAACTACGGATTCGGCTGAAACAACGCCGATCTCAGTTCCGTTGCACTCAACGGCGATACCGTAGCTTGTCGAAGCTGTGCTGCTGACGATACCAACGAGAAGTGCGACCGAAGCAGCAGGGAAAACATAGTTCACAACTGTTTTGAACGCATTCTTTTCACGCTTTGCGGTATTCACGATATTGGAAACTGCGTTATTTGCGGCAGACTTGAAGCCTTCCGTTTTTACGCTTTTCGTGAAAGCCTTGCAGCTGTTCGATATCCGTTCGATCGTTCCCACAGCAGCTCTTGCCGCGCGAAGAAGTCCGGACTTTACAGTCGTTGTGATCTTGTGATGTGTTGGTTTAAAAGCTGTTTTCAGATGTTTTGCAATGTATGCAATAAACTGTACAGCCTTTGACGCACCGTATGAAAATGTGTATGCAATAAGCGCGCCGGTATTGATGACAGCGCCCTCGAGCTTTTCTTTTTTATCTTTATTATCGCTCAAAGAAACAGGCGGCACGAAGCCGGTGCAGTTGTTCTGCTTACCGTTTTCACCGTTTCTGCTTTTCATCGGAACATCTCCTTTCCTGACAGCCGATATAAATGATCCGCTGTTATCTTTTCTTTGTTCTATATCAAAATAATGTAAAATTCGGGAAAATCACAGCTGAATTAGTTACAATTCAGTTACATTAACACTAATTATACGATTTTTTCAGAAAATTTCAAGGGTAATCAAAAAATAGTAACAATTAATCTACGCTTTTCATAGATTATTCCAACTAAAACCATTGTTTTTTGGTTATTTTAACAACAAAAATCGTTTTCGAAAACGTTATTCCACTATAAAACAGGCTTCATTGGGAACGAGAAGTTACCCTCGAAAGTCAGTTTCCCGAGCCTTTGTAATAAAACCGCCAAGCTTTACAAAATGTATACAAGCATCTAAAATCAACGCAGAATAGCCATTTCTCAAATAGTTACAAAATGGTTACAATTGCAATAATTTTATTTACGGATAAGCCGCAGCATATCCTCCCTTATCGGAGAAGAAAGGTGTATCTGTTTCCCCGAAACGGGCAGCGCAAATTCCAGCTCACCGCAATGCAGCGCTTGAAACGCCGTGTCCGAGATATCTCCGCCGTACATATCATCGCCTGCGAGAGGGTGTCCGATATGCGAAAAATGCACCCTTATCTGATGCGTCCTGCCCGTTTCGAGCTTTATCCGCACAAGAGTGTATTTTTCATTGCCGTCAATTACCGTATAGTTCGTCACAGCGCGCTGGCCGTCCGCGCGAACCTCCCTTGTTATGACCGAGCCGGCGTACCGTCCTATCGGCGCGTCTATCCGTCCGCTGCCCGAAAGCTTTCCGCAGACGACCGCAAAATATGTTTTTTCAATGCTCCCCGAAAGCCTTGCCGCCGCAAAGGAGTTCTTCGCAACCGCGCAAAGCCCTGATGTGTCCTTGTCAAGACGGTTTATCGGGCGAAACGTCATATCCCCGTGCTGCGCCGAAAAAAGGTTCCCGAGCGTGTCAAAGCGGTGACGGTGCGAGGGGTGTACGGGCATATCCACGGGCTTGTCGTAAACCGCCACATCATCGTCCTCATAGACAACGGGCGCGCGAAGGTCGGGGTTCACATCAAGCGGCTCTCCGCTCTGCATTTTCACAGCGGCGGTATCTCCCTTGTGGACAATATCGACCGTTCTTGCAGGCTCTCCGTTGAGCGTTATGCCGCCGCTGCATCTTTTAAGCTTTGTAATAAGACGTCGGGAAGCTCCGCTTTTGCGCAGAAACTCCCCGACCGTTTTTCCGTCATCCTCGGCGGTGACGGCGAACTCTATTTTTCTTATATTATTTTCAGACAAGGACTTCCTCCTTAATGCTCTCCGAATTTCCGGAATTTTCTTCATCCGAATAATATCTGTAAAAGATCTCCGCAAACGCCGATGCAAAGGTCATCTTTGTATAAGGTATAACAAATATCAGAGGAAAAACCGCAATACAGCTTATCCAAAGCGGCGCAAGCGAGAACATAAGCTTTACTATACCGAGCCTGAATCCCTTTGATATCTTTATGCTTTCCGCAATGATCTCCTTCGCAGACTTTTCGGGATCCGCCGCATACAGATACGGCACAAAGCTGTATCTTATAAAGAAAATTATGTAAAAATAAACCACAACCGCCCCGATAACAGCCGAAACAGCAAGGTTAGCCGCCGCTGCCGCAGGATTTCTTTCAAGCAGCGAATAAACGTGCCACGCCATAGCGCCCAAAAATGCGGCAGGAACAGCTGCCATAGCAAGTCTTTTGGCAAAAACCGTCATCTCAAGCTCAAGCGTTCTCTTTATATGCCGCTTGTGCATATAGCAGCTCAAAAATCCCGAACCGGGAATACTCGTCGCCTTTGCCTCTTGAAAATAGAACCACGCCGAGCCGTATTTGAGCGGAATAAGCATTATATAAAGCAGACACGCACAAACAGCCGCCGCAAGTCCAAGCTTCCAGCCGCCCTCGCCAAGGCTGCCTACACCAAAGCTTATAACGCCTGCTCTGAAAAGGCACTCCGTCATTATCAGGAACGCAAGCACAGCCAGCGCTATCACAGCCGCAAGGATAAAGACCTCGCCCACGCACTCGCCCCAGCAGTATTTGAGCCTTTTTGCCGCAATATGTCTGTATCGCTCATTATCCAAGCTTTTCATCAGACTTCTCCTTAAAACTCGTTGTAGTCGGCAGCGTTTTCGAACGGCACCTTTCCGATTATCTCAAACACGCCGCCGTTCTGCCAAAGCATCGCCGAAACATTCACCATGTACCCCTCGCCGGGGTCGCAGGCAAAGTCCATCGGCTTCATTTTCGGCAGTCCGAAGCAGGACATAAGGTTCATAAGTATGCCCGAATGCGTAACAACGCCTGCTTCGTGGATATTTTCCTTCATCATATCCATTATAATAAGGTTAAGACCCGAAAGACTGCGGTTTATCATGCTGCGCAGGCTCTCGCCGTTCGGAGGAGGATTGTCAAGTCCGCCCTTTATCCAATTATGATAGCTGTCCAGCTCCAAAAGCTCGGTAAGCTCTATCCC
This sequence comes from uncultured Ruminococcus sp., assembly GCA_946404705.1. GTDB lineage: Bacteria > Bacillota > Clostridia > Oscillospirales > Ruminococcaceae > UMGS363. The sequence goes on from CAMJES010000001.1 coordinate 24,186, forward strand.
CTCGAACACACCGAAATCCATCTCGGTCATTTCATCGCATATCACGATCTCACGGTCTGGGAAGATTATCTCCGCCGTCTGTATCGCACGGGTCAAGGGGCTTGAATAGACCCTGTTTACCTTCGGATAGGCATAGACCTTTGCCTTTTCTTCAAGGTCTGCTCTGCCCTTGTCGGAAAGCGGCCAGTCGGATTTGCCGATATATATTCCCTTTTCGTTCGCCTCGGTCAGACCGTGACGTATAAATGTTATCTTATATCCGTTCATAGAATTCTTCCTTAAAAAATTTTCTTAATAATATAGTATATAATAACAGCCCGTTTTTGTCAATACGAGCCTGCGCCGTGGCGTAATTTATACAAATAAAATTTACATTATATCCAAAATTATGTGCAAACCGCTGTTTTTCAATATCTTGACAGCTGCGCGAAAATAAGCCACAATATGTTGTATTATGCCGATTCTGCGTGAGATAGCGCCTATTTAATATTATGTAACATCAACAAAAAACATTTATAACATTTATCGAGTTTTTTGCGAAAATCCTCTTTACAAAATGTACGTTATAAGATATAATTTACTGTACGTAATTGTCGATTAAGAAAGATATATATAGAAATTACGAGAACTATCGGGAGGTGACAAGATGAATTCCGACTTTCCAAGAATCATTACCCTTTTAAGGAAAGAAAGAGGCATCAGTCAGAAAAACGCAGCGGCGGATCTGGGGATATCCCAAGCGCTGCTCTCACATTACGAAAAAGGCATCCGCGAATGCGGACTTGAATTTCTTGTCAAGGCAGCGGATTATTATAACGTTTCCTGCGACTATCTGCTCGGACGTTCGCCCGAACCTGCAGGAAAGACCCTTTCCTATGACGATATCCCCGAGCAGGACACCAACTCGGGAAAGATCGCGGCAGGCGGCAGTATGATGGCTGCATTCAACCGCAAGCTTATCGTTAATTCGCTCAACGTCCTTTTCTCGCTTATACAGAAAACGGGCAGCAATACCATTATGAAAGCTGTTTCGTCCTATATGATGCTTGCAATATACAAGATGTTCAGGGTCGTATATTCCTGCAATTCAAAGAACGACCAGCGCTTCTTCACTATCCCCGAGGCAGCGGCTTCGGGTTCGGCTTCGGCAGCAATGGCAATGTGCGAAGCAGAGGCAACGGCAGCCGCAAAGGGCGTTGTCTTCGGCGAGAACGACATTGCATCCGAAACGGACGACAATATCATCACCGCTTCAACCCTTTCCGAAGAATATGCAGGCTCCGCTTCATCTCTGCTCAACGTTGTGAAGAACAGCGAAGCAAAAATAAAGATCATCAGCGACAGCTCGAAATAACGTATCGACATAATATGCTTTTCACAATTCCGCTTTTTTTCCGAAAGCGGAATTGTTTTTGCTTTAATGCATAATACTAATACTAATTCCGAAAAAACATCATAAAACAGCGGTTTTAAAAGCGTCGGTTTTGTGTGAAACGCTGTTTTTTAAGGTAAATTCTGAAATCACTTGACGCAAAGAAAATATTAAGATAAAATTAATATGTATGAGTATCTTTAAATTTAAGACAAAATATGCCGTTTCTGCGGTGCTTTCCTGCGTTATGCTCTGCTCTTGTATGACGGCGCGAAAACCGCAGACAGAGGAAATGTTCGCTTTTGATACTTATGTCAGCATCACAAGCTATGATCCCTCGGATAACGGCGCCAAAGAACTGCTTGCGGCTCTCGATGAAGAGTTCTCGCAGACCTACACAAAAAACGCCAACGCGATAAACGGCGAAAATATACTTAAATGTGCCGATATATGCCGTGAATGGAACAGCGAATTTGGCGATCTTTTCGGCGAAAGCATAAACTTCACCTGCGGCGCGCTCACAAAACTTTGGGGAATATCGGGCGAAGCTCCGCACGTTCCCAACGAAAGCGAGCTTTCCGCCGCGCTTGAAACGATAACCGATGAGAACACTCCGTTTTTGCTTATGCCAAGCGGAACAATGCTCGATTTCGGCGCGTCTGCTAAGGGCTTCGCCTGCGACAAGGCAAAGGCGCTGCTTGACACTTCGGGCGCAAAGTGCGAAATAATCTCGCTCGGCTCGTCCACGCTTCTCTACGGCGCAAAGCCCGACGGTTCATCGTTCAAAGCAGCCGTAAAGGATCCGCTCTCCCCCTCCTCTTACCTCGGCACGATAGAAACCGACGCCGCTTTTATCTCGACAAGCGGCGGATACGAGCGTTATTTTGAAGAAAACGGCATAAAATATGAACATATCCTTTCGCCGCAAACGGGAATGCCCGTTGAAACCGACCTCTGCTCGGTAACAGTCATAGCTTCGACAGATATCCCAAACGGCGGAATTTATACCGACCTGCTCGCAACCGCGATTTACAGCGGCGGAACCTCTGTCCTGACCGAATTTATGGAGCAGGACAACGGTTTTGGCGATGCCATTTATGGCATCGTTGCGGCAGATAAAAACAATAACGTCTACGTCAGCTCGGGAGTTGATTTTACCCTTTATGAAAGCTCAGGTTTCAAGCTCAAGGAGAACCTTTAAGCCGTCCGATATCGTCATAGCCGTTATTGCTGCGGCTCTCCTTGCAGCGGTGCTGATATTCCGCAGTATTGCCGAGCCGAACGGTTCTTTGGCGGCTGTATTTTTCAACGGTGAGCAAATAGCTTCGCTTTCTCTCGGAACGGACGGCGTTTATCCATTCGATGAATACGGCGTAACGGTCGAGGTCACAAACCGCAGCGTGAGGGTGATAAACTCCGACTGCCCCGACAAGATTTGCGAAAAAACAGGGTTTATATCGTCCTCTGCGCAGACGATCGTCTGCCTGCCGAACCGCATTTCGGTTCGTATAATTGGTAATACAGACAGTAATATTGATGTTGTTTTAAACTAAAAGGAATTGGGATGAAGCTTAATCCGTTCAAATCAGCCGCAGGCTATGTTGCCATAACGGGAATAATGCTTGCGCTTGCCGCTGCGCTCACGACCTTAGAAAGCCTTTTCTCGGCTTTCCTGCCTGCAGGAGTGAGGATAGGACTTGCGAATATCGTTGTGCTTTGCGCCGCAGAATGTATAAACGCCCCGACTGCGCTGCTTATAACGCTGCTCAAGTCGGTTTTCGTGCTGCTTACACGCGGCTTTACGGCAGGAGTTATGTCACTTTGCGGCGGACTTCCTGCATTTGCCGTGACAATATTTATGCTGAAAAAAACGAGCGCGTCATATATTGGGATAAGCGTTTCGGGCGCGGTACTTCATATATTCGGTCAACTTTTTGCCGCCTGCTTTTTCACGGGCAGCATTTATACCTTATATTATGCTCCGCTGCTGCTTGTAACGGCGGTCGCTTCGGGCTTTTTCACGGGCGCGGTTTCGGGACGGATATCTCCGCTGCTGAAAAATCGCATTTCACGGTTGTAAAGCCCAATATCATTGCAAATTCTGTAGGGGACGGGTTTCCCGTCCCATTCAAACATCGCACACATAACCACGTTATATCTCGAGGCATTTTGCCCCGTTATTATATCCCCAAAAAGCATTACTTTGATCATGGAGGAATATGCAGATGAAAAAACTTAACGGCGTTCATCTTTCGCACGACAAAAGAACGCAGAACTGCGCTACGGCAGAATTTCCGCTGCCGAAGCAGGTCATAGTTCCGATGTCGCAGTCGATGGGTGCGCCATGCAATTGCCTTGTCAAGGCAGGAGATACCGTTGCAGTCGGTCAGAAGATCGGCGATACGGACGCTTTTATGTCCGTTCCGATACATTCGCCCGTTTCAGGCATGGTAAGCGCTGTCACAGACTATCTTCTTCCGAGCGGCGGAACCTGCAAGGCGGCTGTTATCGACACAGACGGAGAACAGAAAACCGATGAATCGATAAAAGCGCCCGAGATCACCGACCGTAAGTCGTTCATCGCGGCAATGCGTGAGAGCGGACTTGCAGGTCTTGGCGGCGCAGGCTTTCCTGCACACGTTAAAATGGGCTTTGACCCCTCAAAAACACCTATCGACACTCTCGTTATCAACGCTGCGGAGTGTGAACCGTTCATCACCTCTGACTTTCGCCAGATGGTCGAAGCTCCGGACGATGTTTTAGACGGAATACAGCTTGTACAGAAATGGCTTAAAATTCCTAACTGTAAAATCTGTATCGAAAGCAACAAGCCCGAGGCAATCGCTCTTCTGAAAGAGAAAACCGCCGACAACAAGGCTATCGAAGTCGTGACTCTCCCCTCGTCCTATCCGCAGGGCGCAGAAAAGGTCATCATCTTCTCCGCAACGGGCAGAGTTGTTGAAGAGGGTGAGCTTCCTGCAAATCAGGGCGTTATGGTAATGAACGTTTCCTCGGCTGCTTTCGTAAGCACCTACTGCAAAACGGGTATGCCGCTCGTCCGCAAGCGCATCACACTTGACGGTGACGCTATAACCAAGAACAACGGAAACTATTTCGTTCCTATCGGCACAAAGCTTTCGGATATTCTCGAATACGGCGGCGCGGAAAACCCCAAAAAGGTTCTCTATGGCGGCCCTATGATGGGCTTCCCCGTTTATGATACCGACCAGCCTATCCTTAAAACAACAAACGCTGTCCTCGCCTTCAACGATGTAAAGGAAGAAAAGGAAACAGCTTGTATCCGCTGCGGAAACTGCATAAAGGTATGTCCGATGAACCTTATGCCGAACCTTCTGCTCCGTGCATATAAGGCAAAGGACGTTGAAGCTTTACAAGAGCTTAAAGTATCGCTCTGCATGAACTGCGGCTGCTGCTCATATATCTGTCCGGCACACAAACCGCTTGCAGAATCAAATCAGCTTGCAAAGGGCCTCTTGCCTCGCCCTGCGCCCAAGAAGTGAGAAAGGAGAATATTATGACAGGTTTAAGAGTTTCTCCGTCACCTCACAGAAGTGCCGGACTTACTACGCAGAAGATAATGCTCATGGTCATCATCGCTCTTCTGCCTGCAGCTGTTATGGGCTGCGTTTACTTCGGCTTAAAGGCTGCGCTCGTTCTTATACAATGTATTGCATACTGCGTTGCCTTTGAAGCAATCTTCGCTGCTGTTGCAAAAAAACCGCAGACGATCTCCGACCTTTCCGCAGCAGTAACGGGTCTTTTGCTCGGAATGAATCTTCCCGCGACTGTTCCGTTCTATGTTCCGCTCATCGGCAGCTTCTTTGCTATCGTTATCGTTAAGCAGCTTTTCGGCGGCATCGGTCAGAACTTTGCAAACCCTGCTATCGCCGCAAGAATCGTGCTTATGGTATCATTCTCGTCAGAGATGACAAACTGGGTCGTTCCGTTCTGGTACAAGAACGGCGCTGACGCTGTTACGGGCGCAACTCCGCTCGCAGCTTCATGGCTCGACAACGGCTCTGCAATGGTTTCTCCGTTCACCTTCAAGGATATGCTCCTCGGAACAACGGGCGGCTGTATCGGTGAGACCTGCGCGCTCGCACTTATCATCGGCGGTATATTACTTATCGCAGCAAGGATAATCTCCCCTGCAACACCGATCGCATTTATCGGCGTTTTCGGTGTACTTACACTTATCTACACAGGCAGCCTTACCGTTACCGTTTATCAGCTGCTCGCAGGCGGACTTATGATTGGCGCATTCTTTATGGCTACCGACTATGCAACAACTCCGCTCACTACTAAGGGCAAGATCGTTTTCGGCGCAGGCTGTGCAATAATCACATTCGTTATCCGTCAGTTCGGTTCATTCCCCGAGGGCGTTTCATTCTCTATACTCCTTATGAACCTTTTGACACCTTACATCGACAAGCTTTGCAGAACAAAGCCGCTCGGTGCAAAGAAACCCGTAAAGGAGGCTGCTAAGTAATGTTTAAAGAAAAAATTCAGCCTTCGCTCGTTCTGACGCTTATCTGCCTTATCACCTGCGCGCTCCTCGTTATCGCCTATAATGCGACCTATGTTGACAATACGGGCGTGATCACAGAAGAAATGACCGCAGGACTTGAAGAGATCTACGGCACTTCGGACGGCTTTGAAATGAAGACCGATGAAAACGGCGCAATCTACGCTCCCGAGGGAGTTACCTGCGTTCTTGCCGACGCAAACGGCAACAGAGCTTTCGAAATCACCACCGACGGCTATTCCAGCGGCGGTATCCACGTTCTTGTCGGAATGGACGCAAACGGCGCAGTATTGGGCTTTTCCGTTCTTTCTCTCGGAGAAACTCCCGGTCTTGGCACAAAGATAAGAGATCTCCCCGAATTCCGTGACCAGTTCAAGGGACTTACATTCGATAAGCTCCCAAAGGAAACCGCAGAGGATAACTCTCCCAAGAAATTCGTATGGGGCAGCGATGACGAGATAAAAACTCTCAAAGACGCAGCTGCTTCCGCTCCCGTAAGCGATGAATTTGAACTTGATGCTATCACAGGCGCAACATTCTCTTCAAAAGGCGCATACAAAGCAGTTACTATCGCTCTTGCAGCCTATAATGAAATGGAAGGAGTGAACGTAAGTGAGTGAAAATAAAAAAAGCTGCACATTCGAGCTTGTAAAGGGTATCATAAAGGAAAACCCCGTTCTCGTTACTCTGCTCGGAATGTGTCCTACTCTCGCCGTTACAACAATGGCTTCAAACGGCATAGGCATGGGACTTGCGACCACGTTCGTTCTCGTCTGCTCCAACCTTGTTATCTCCCTGCTTAAAAATGTTATACCGAAGGCAGTTCGTCTTCCCTGCTTTATCGTTGTTATCGCAAGCTTCGTAACGCTCATCGAATTCCTGCTTAAAGGCTATATTCCTGCGCTTTACGACAGCCTCGGACTTTTCCTTTCGCTTATCACCGTTAACTGCATTATCCTCGGCAGAGCGGAAGCATTCGCTTCAAAAAACAACCCATGGAAGTCCATTCTTGACGGTCTTGGAAACGGCATCGGCTTCACTCTTGCACTTTTCCTTATGGGAAGCGTCCGTGAGATACTCGGTTCGGGTCAGTGGTTCGGTATCGACCTTCATCTCCCCGTTACAATGACAGTATTTATCATGCCTGCAGGCGGCTTCTTCGCACTCGGCGTTATCATCGCAGTTGTAAACAAGCTTGCAAAAAAAGCTCCTCCGCAGGAACTCGGCTGCGCAGGCTGTCCGAACGCTGCAAGCTGTCCGACATACACTAAAAAAGATGAAGGAGGAAACGATTGATGAAATCTATGCTTGTTATTCTTTTAAGCGCAATGCTCGTTGACAACTTCGTTCTTTCAAAGTTTATGGGTATCTGCCCATTTCTCGGTGTTTCAAAGAAATTCGACAGCGCAGTCGGAATGGGTGCAGCCGTAACCTTCGTTATGGCGTGTGCAACGCTTGTTACCTACCCTATCTATACGCTTATCCTCGTTCCGCTCGAGCTGGAATATCTGAAAACTGTCGCATTTATCCTTATAATCGCACTTTTCGTTCAGATAGTTGAAATGTTCCTGAAGAAAGCCGTTCCGCCGCTTTATAAGACTCTCGGAGTATTCCTTCCGCTCATTACAACTAACTGCGCAGTTCTCGGCGTAACAATCCTCAACATTGACAGCAACTATAACCTCGGTCAGTCTATCGTCAACGCTCTCGGCGCAGGTCTTGGATTTACGCTTGCTCTCGTTATTTTCAGCGGCGTCCGCCAGAGAGTAAACGCTGCCGATACTCCCGAGATGTTCAAGGGCGTTCCCGCAACGCTTATTGCTGCTTCAATCGTTTCCGTAAGCTTTATGGGCTTCTCGGGAATGTTCAGCTAAGGAGGAAGAATAGAAATGTTTACGACCTATATTGTTCCTGCTCTCGTTTTTGCAGCAATAGGACTTCTCGCAGGCGTACTGCTGACCGTCTGTTCGAAGGTCTTTGAGGTAAAAACGGACGAAAGAATCGATAAAATAAACGAAGCTCTTCCGCAGATAAACTGCGGCTCGTGCGGTTATTCGGGCTGTACGGCTTACGCCGAGGCTGTCGTAAGACACGGCGTTGCAACTAACCTATGTAACCCAGGCGGAAAAGAAACCTCCGCAAAGATCGCAGAGCTTTTGGGCGTTGCAGCAATGGAAACAGTACCGAAGATCGCAGTTGTTCGCTGCAGCGGCGACTGCAATGCACGTTCGGCAGATAAGTTCGAGTTTGACGGCATACAGTCCTGTAAGGCTGCAAAGCGCTTCTATAACGGTCATAGTGCCTGCGCATACGGCTGCCTTGGCTACGGCGACTGCGTTACTGTATGTGCGCACGATGCTGTTTCTATTGTTGACGGCGTAGCAAAGATCGACCGTTCCAAGTGCAGCGGCTGCGGACTCTGTGCAAAGGCTTGCCCGAATCAGCTTATCGTTGTGCATGATATAACAAACCATGTCGACGTTCTCTGCTCATCGCAGGATATCGGCAAAAACACCCGTGCAGCCTGCAAGAACGGCTGTATCGGCTGTAAGAAGTGCGAAAAGGTCTGCGAATTCGGCGCTATCACAGTCGAAAACAACCTCGCACACATTGATTACAGCAAATGCACAAGCTGCGGAAAATGCGCAGAAGGCTGTCCTACACACGCTATACAGAGCTGTGACGGAGTAATAACCGTAAAGCCTGCGGCACAGAAACCGACCGCACCTGCCGCTGCAAAACCGGAAACCAAAACCGAAAAGTGAGGTTTAATGCGTAAATTTTGCAGCATTGACATCTGTCGTTAAAACCGCGAAGCGGACAAAAAGTTTCGCTAATTCTGTAAGAATTTAGCCTTATTCAAAGGCTTGCGAGGGGGCAAGGGGGCGAGCAGTCCCCTTGTCGCTTCCGCAGAAGCGAAACTCCCTAAACCTTAGCTAAATATTTGCTGCAACAGCATAAAAAAGTAAAGCTAAAAAGCGCAATTCTGCTGAAATATGTCATCCGGAGGGTTACATTTGCCCCAAAACACAATTCCATAACTTTATTAATCCGATACTATCGAAAACGTTATTGTAATTGACCGCAAAAATGCTCCCCCGCTCCTTACAGAACGGGGGAAAATTACTGAGATATTTTTGCCATAAGTGCGTCCTGCAATGTCTGAGAGAAGTTAATACCCTTTTGCGTAGCAGCTTCGTTCAGCCATTCGGGAATAGTTAAAGTTTTCTTCACCGCTTTCTCTTTTTTGAAATAAGCCGAAAGATCAATATCTACAAGCGAAGCGAAAGAATCATTTTCAATAGCGATTTTTGAAATATCGGTTGCCGGAGGAATTTTTTCCTTGTTTTCTATAAGAGATATTGCGTATGCTTCAAGAGCTTCACGAGCATTTTCAAGCGTATCGGAAATTGAACTTCCAAAAGACTGACAACCGGGAAGGTCGGGGAGATCGGAAGAGCACACGTCTGAACTCCAGTCACCGGCTATGATATCT
>CAMJES010000002.1 GCA_946404705.1 uncultured Ruminococcus sp.
CCATGCCGCCATTTGCCGCAAAGCTAATCAGCTTTTTTTTATTCTCTCTGTGCGACTTAATCATTATATCACTAAAAGAACGCAATGTCAAGAGCCTTGCGAAAATATTTTTGAAAAAGACTGCAATTTGTCGCTTTTTACAATGTGCGATTGCGTTTATATACCTTTGTTTATCATTATGCACATAAAATAGCCGTTTATTCAGCGATCAAATCATTCAGCACAATAACAGAAGTCGGGCAATCCGCACCTCTGAATGCAACAAGTGAAAAAACATCGCCGCTGTCGAACGAATCATTTATATCATCTATCTGAAAACCCAACCGTACAAAGAATGATTTTCCGCCTGCCGCAGCAGCCGCTTTCCAGTTGCCCGCAACATTATAATAGTATTCCCTCGAAAACGACTCGTTCACACTCTGAACCGCAACCGCAAAAGTCCTGCCGTCCGCATACCACATTTCATCGTTAAGATTTCTGCCCGAAATATTTATATAAAGCATATCGTTTTCGCCGTCAAGTGTGCAGCTGTCCACATTAAACGCAATTCCGCCCGTTTCCGATGAAAAAGAATCGTTCACAATAACGGGCATCGTCTTAGAAAAACCGAACAAGTCCAAGCTGTATCTGCATATTCCATTTTTTCCGTTCACCAAAAGGCACATTATTGCAAAGCAGGCGATAACAGCAAGAATGCATTTGACAGAATTGTTAAAAGCCTTTTTAAAAGAGTTGTGTTCAAGCATTAACGCGCTCAGTTCTTTGTTTTCTTTCATTTTTATACTCCTTAGTTTGTACTGTATCCGAGCTGGGAAACCGCTTTTTCCGCATCGCAAAGCTGCAATCCCCTTATCCTGTGCCGCGTTGCACGTTCTCCGCGAGTGTAAAGCAGAAAATTGCACGAACCATTCAGCTTCTGCAAAAAATTCTGGCTTATGCGTATCTCCGATATCTTGTCAAGCGGAGCGATAACATTGTGGAAACCGAACGCCTTGCAGTAGCGTACAACAATGCTCCCCTTGCATATCTCTACGCCGTTAGACAGAAACGCCGCAAGATTTACTATCAGCAAATGCACCGCAACGATCTCCCCCATCGCCGCCGCAAACAGCGCAACGCTGTACCATTCGGGGAAGAAAAAAACGACTGCGGAAAATAAAAGTATTATCGCAAAAATAAGCACCGACGGCGGCCCGAGAAATTTCATAATGTAGCTCGGCTTAACATCATAGCGCACCCCCTCATCCGAAGAAAACTCCGGCAGGAATTTTTCCATGACCTCTGCAACATTCTTTTTCCCCGTCACCGGCACAAAAACAGGTATCTCGTTTTTCTGTTTTCCATATCCCGAGCAGCTGACGTTCACCGACATCACCCGAAATATTTTCATCAGCATATTCTGCCGCAGGTCTGCATAGTTGACCTTATCCGCGTTTATATAATACAGCCACCGCGAAAAGAACCCGCTTTTTATCTGTATGCCGTTTTTGCTTTTTTCAAGCTCGAAATTGATGTGCCGCAGGTAGTTTGATATGAACGAGTAAAGCCACCCCGCACCTAAAATTATGATTATTCCGACCGTTACGGGCGTAATGCCGTAGATGACCTTTTCTGCTACCCTCGTCACATTGTTTACCGCTCCGAGAAACCTCTCTTCAAGCTCGTTTCCGACAAGACGTCCTCCCTGTATAAGGAACGTTCCAAAATAGATAAGCCCCGAAAGCGCCGATGAAAATGCCAGCGAGAAAAACAGCATACGCCGCCTGTTCGACTTGTAGCATATCTTTTTTTCATCACTTTCCATCTTAAAATATGTTAACATTTTGTCAACATCTTTTTCTCTTATAATAAGCTTGACATCGGGATCTTCGCGCTTGTTTACAGTCGAACTGCTGTCCGTGTCAAGAAGAATTGTGACCGCCCTGAGCGGACGCATCGCAAAAGATTTTTTTATCAAGACAGCCGTAATTGATGTGTACGGTATCTTCATACTTTCTCTTATAAACAACCCCGTCCGAACATATATCCTCTTTTTTCCAATGCAGAAATTTACATTCCACCAGTGAAAAAACGCCGCCCCAAAAATTGCCAAAACAACAAGAATGTCAAGATACGCACCCGACAGCCAGTTGTAAAAATCAAATCTAAGCGCAAGCAAACCTCTTAATAAAGGTATCAAAAGCAGCCAAAAATTTTTGGAAACATACCTTAGTATCGCGATCGGATGCTGCCTTTTCATTCTGTTTCTCCCTTTCCGAAAGGTTTCGCTTTCTTCTCTGCCTCTCTTTTAACAATGCTGAGGCGCACAGTTTTGGTTATCTCGTCAGCGTCCTTTTGTGACAAGAATATGAACATCATCCGTCCGCCGTACCCGTTGAACATAATGAAATTGAACCCCGTGTGCCTCCCTAAAGGCGCGGAAATTTTCGTCGTATACTGTACAGCCGAAAGCTTCATATACTGTACGTTTTTAACAAGCACTCCCGTTCTCGCAATTATGTCCTTGTCCGTAACGTAATACCTCGCGTTATTATACCATAAGGGCAATAATATTAAAATATACAAAATGTATACAGCTGTAAATAGGATCATTATCGACCATATTATCACCTCTGCAACCGTGTTCCCCTCTATCGCAAAGTAGTCGGGATAACGCTTTTGCAGGATATACAAAACGTATTTTAATACTATTCCTATTACAATCAGTAATACCAACGATAGCACTCTTAGTATATTTAAACTATTTCTGTCCGCATAGTATTTTTTCATCAACCGTTAACCTCGTTTTGCTTACCTTTTTCAACGCATTTATGCTCATATTATTAAACCGAATATCATACTATTATTATATCATATTTTAACGGTTTTGAAAACCTCTTTCTGAATTTTGTAATAACTTTATTCCAAAAAGGGAGCGTGAGGAATAATTGTATAATACAATTTGTAGTATTCTTTCTGAAATCAACGGCTTGTTGTGGGGGGATTTTTCGTTAATTCTTGTAATTTGTGCCGCAGCGTTTCTCTCCTTTCGCTGTAAATTTTTCTATATCATGCATCCGGTCAAGCTGCTTAAATATACATTATTTTCCAAAAAAGTAGACAATAACAAAAACTCCGGTTCACTCACAAACTTCCAAACTTTGACAACAGCGCTTGCCGCTTCAATGGGAACGGGTAACATTATTGGAGTCGCAGCCGCCATTTCGGTCGGCGGCGCTGGTGCCGTTTTTTGGATGATAGTGTCAGCATTTCTTGTAATGTCTTTCGCCTTTACAGAGAACATCCTCGCCACCCTCTATAAAAACCGCTCCCAAAACTCCGACTCAGCAGGCCCCCTGCTCTATATCGATTCAGCATTCGGTTCAAATCGAGTATCGGGCATTTTTTCCGCTGTTTGTATAGCCGCTTCATTTGTCATCGGCAACATTACACAGGTCAATTCCGCCGCCGCTTCGCTCGATAATTTCAACGTCCCCACATATATCTGCGGCATTGTTTTTGCAATTCTTACCGCCGTTGCTGTCCTCGGTACGCGGACAAATATTGCCAAAATAACCGAAAAGCTTGTCCCCTTTGCCGCCCTTTTTTATATATCGGGTTCAGCTTTAATTCTCCTGATTTATAAAGATAATATTTCTAATGTATTAACAGATATATTCTCTTCTGCCTTTGGTATAAAGCAAATTTCGGGAGGAGTTTTAGGCTGCACATTGTCAAAAACCATCTCTGTCGGAGTGCGAAGAGGACTGTTTTCCAACGAAGCAGGAATGGGTACATCCACCTTTGCGCATACCTCCTCGGACTGTAAAAACCCGACCGTTATGGGCTGCTGGGCAGCGCTCGAGGTTTTTATTGATACTGTACTTTTATGCACATTGACCGCCCTCGTTATCCTCTGTACAGGAGCGGATAAATTGAACCTTTTCGGTGCCGATACCGTCATTGCCGCATTCAAAAACGGCTTTGGAAAACTCCCTTTTTCTATTCCTTTTTTGCCCAAAATCACCGGTACAACTCTGCCCGAATTGAGCATCTTCTTTTCGGAAACAGGCGGAATTTTCCTCGCAGCAGCAAATTCTGTATTCGCATTTGCAAGCGTTATCGGTTGGTTTTTTTACGGCGAACGAAGCTGTACTTTTCTTGAAAAACGTTCACACGCAAAATTTCTCCCTGCATATAAATTCTTTTATGTCGCTGCCGTCTTTATAGGTGCTTCGATCAACGCCGATATCGTTTGGCAGCTTGCCGATGTTTTCACATTTTTTATGCTTATTCCAAATCTCTCTGCGATCCTTCTTCTTTCCGATCTTATTAGACCCTATATTTCCGTTTCGTCACTAAAAAACCAATGATATCACTTTACTTATACTAAAGAACAGCTAATACTTTTCTGCCGTTTTCAAAATCTGCTCAAAGACGAAAACTCGTACATTTCTCAAAGCGGCGAAACGGACGCTGTGCTTTAATCAACTATTCCTTATACTAAACACCATTTAAAATATGGAAAAAATCAAGCCGACAATCTCGAATATATAGGATTTCGGCGCAGATTTTTTCCCGTTTTTTATTGGTGTTTAGTATTAGATAGCCTATTCTTCATTTCCAAGGATTTATTTTAATTTGATTATAACTTAGTTTATGTAAACAAGTCAAAAATTCACTCTGATTTAGTCAATGTGTAAAGTGAATTCACTTTACACTTATTTTTCCTATAAAAAACGGCTTTGATGTAGTTTTTCAAAGCCGTTTTTCGCAATTTTATTCTGCCTTGTATTCGCTTGATATTCCGATAGTAAGCTTCTGCGCTAACGAAGCCAAATCATCCATTCCAAAGTAATCTAAAGTTATCTTTCCGCCGTTTCCGTCAGCCGCAGGAGCGATTTTCACTTTTCTGCCAAGACGTTCTCTGAGTGCGATCTCCATCTCGGTGCAGTAGTTTCTGACCCTTCTGCTGTTTTCATCGGGTACCTCTGCCTGTTTCGAAGGCGCATCCTCTTCCTGCTTTGCGATAAGCTTTTCTATTCCCCTTACCGTAAGCTTTCCGTCCGAAGCCTGACGAGCGATCTGCTCCATCGTTTCCTCGTCCTTAGCCGAAGCGATTGCCTTAGCCTGTCCGAGTGAAAGCTTTCCGGAAATCAACATCTGCTGAATGACCTCAGGCATTTCAAGCATCCTGACCGAGTTTGCAATGCTCGAACGCGACTTTCCGATGACCTTTGAAAGTTGCTCCTGCGTCATGTTGTATTTTTCCATAAGATCTTTGTAAGCCGCAGCTTCTTCTATCGGATTGAGATTTTCACGCTGAATATTTTCAATAAGTGCAGCCTTTGCAACCTGTTCATCATCAAATTCCTTAACAACAGCTGTGATCTCGTTCATGCCGAGCATCCTGCATGCTCTCCAGCGGCGTTCTCCGGCAATTATCTGATATCCCATTGCAGATTTGCGAACCACGATTGGCTGAATAAGTCCGTTCTCACGAATACTCTCCGCAAGATTTGCGATAGATTCCTCGTCAAAATTCTGACGAGGCTGATTTTTGTTCGGCTCGACCTCAGATATTCTGAGTGTCAGAACTCCGTTTGAGCTTTCATTGTTGTTATCTTCAAAAAGAGCGTCCAAACCCTTTCCGAGTCCCGTTTTCTTACCCATTTGCGCCGCCTCCGATCAATGCTTTTTTTGCTTTATCTTCCGCCTTGTGGCGTGAAAGCATCTCCGCCGCAAGCGCTTCGTAAGCCTCCGCTCCCCTCGAAGAGCCGTCAAAATATATCACAGGTTTACCGAAGCTCGGTGCCTCGGAAATTCTGACATTTCTCGGAATGACCGTGTTGAAGACTTTGTCCGAAAAATGCTTCTTGACCTCACGAACAACCTGCTGTGTAAGATTTAAACGTCCGTCAAACATAGTGAAAAGTATGCCCTCAATGTCAATATTCGGGTTATAGCGTTTTTTCACAAGTCGTATCGACTCAACAAGCTGCGAAAGTCCCTCCAGCGAGTAGAATTCACATTGCAGCGGCACAAGCACAGTATCACAAGCGCAGAGCGCATTTACCGTCAGCAACGAAAGTGATGGCGGACAGTCGATGAAAATGTAATCATATTCGCTTTTTATCGTCAGAAGCTGCATTTTAAGTCTGTTTGAACGATTCTCTAAATCAACAAGCTCTATGTCTGCGCCTGCAAGCTGCGAAGTTGACGAAACCACCGATACATTCTTGAATTCCGTCTTGATGATTGCTTCGCCTATCCTTCGTTGACCGAGCAGTACATCATAAACCGTTATTTCAGCGTTCCTCTTGTTGATTCCGAAACCGCTTGTCGTGTTTCCCTGTGCGTCAATGTCAACGCAAAGCACTTTTTTTCCTTTTTTTCCAAGGCAGGCAGCCAGATTTACGACCGTAGTCGACTTGCCAACGCCGCCTTTCTGATTCGCGACCGCTATTATACGCGCCATTTTATAAGATCTCCTCTTTTTGTCGTATTTTTTGCCATTATATTGGCCTTTCTATTAAAATTATAGCACACTCGCCCTTACATATCAAGTCTTTCTGCTTTTTTTGTAAATTATTTCAATTATAGCATATATATTTTGTTTTGCTTTGTGACCCGTCTTAAATTGTTCCACGTGGAACAATCTGCCTCGCGCATAAAAATGTTCCATGTGGAACATTTTGTCGAAAAAGCGGCTTGGAATAAACTTACCAAGCCGCTTAAAATCAATATGTAATTAGTGTTCTGTCGGTATCCTCACAATATACTCAATATATCCATTCTCTTTTATCTTCTGCGAATCCGCATTTATTCCTGCCGCCTTCATCATCTCAACCGCTTTGTTTATCGTGTTCACAAAGAGGCGTATATCCTTGAATGCCCCACTCCTGCGGCGAATGCTCTCGCGTTCGTTCTCTCTGTCGATCATTGCAGCAACAAGCCTTTCCGTCTGTTCAACATTATATCGCCTTGCAACAATATTCTCCACAGCTTCAAGCTGTAAACTTTCACTCGGCAGTTTGAGCAGCGCCCTTGCATGACGTTCTGTTAATCCACACGCACGAATCTTATCTCTCACAGTTTCCGGAAGTTTCAACAAACGCAGCTTATTTGCAACCGTAGACTGCGTTTTTCCAAGCCGTATTGCCGCGTCTTCTTGCGTCATTCCATAAAAATCAAGCAGCTTTGACAACGCTTCTGCTTCATCAAAAAAATGAAGATCCTTTCGCTGAATATTCTCAACAAGCGCAAGTACAGCCGAATTTCTATCGGTCACATCCATTACAATGCATGGCGCAGTCGTTCTTCCAAGCATCCTCAGCGCACGAAAACGCCGTTCGCCTGCAATTATGATATAGCTGTCTTCCTCCGCTTTCACTGTAAGCGGCTGCAGCAAACCATTCTGCTTAATACTTTCTGCAAGTTCACTTATATCATCACCGAAAACAGTCCTCGGCTGATACGGATTTGCTTTTATCTTTTCCATCGGGATCTCAATCACTTTATTAATTACTTTCTCTTTTGCTATAAATGGGAAGTTCATTTATATTCCTCCTCTTTTAACTTCTAACCTAATTATAGCACCAATTATTAATATAATATGTCGAAATGGATATTATTTCCATTTAATTATAAAAATTTTAGCCGATAGTCCATATAAAACGAACTATCAGCTAAAAAAGCTGCTTTATACTAAACACTACATAAAATTAAAACAATCAAGCCGACAATCTTGTAACTGTTGAAAATAGTTTTTATATTAATACTGATCCCCGATAAAAGTGTAGACGAAAAAATCGACGCAAAATTCATATATGCGAATTTTTGCTTGATTTTTTGTACACTTTTTTATCGGGGATTAGAATAAGATTTCGGTGCAGATTTTTCCGGTATTATTTTAGTGTTTAATGTTAAAGCGGTTTCTTATCGATCTGTGACGGATTTCTCGGGTATTTTGCAGGAGTATCCTTGATTTTTTTGTAAACAACAAGCTGACGTTTATCTCCGCACGGAAGCTGATATTCTGTTATATCAGCGATTTCTGCCCCAAGAGTGCGATAAGCCGTAAACGAATCCTTTGCATTTTCATTAGGCCCTTTGAGAGCGATGAAACATCCGCCGACATTGACATAAGGCAGGCAGTATTCGCATAAAATTGGCAGCGGCGCAACTGCACGAGCGGTAGCAATATCAAATTTCTCTCGAAGTTCGGGTTTTTTCGCACCGTCCTCCGCTCTTGAATGAATGCAGTTCATACCAAGCGAAAATCTGTCCGAAACTTCCGAAAGAAAATTCACCCTTTTGTTAAGACTGTCAAGGAGTGTCACCTTCAAGTCGTTTCGATAAATCTTCATTGGAATTCCCGGAAAGCCTGCACCCGTGCCAACATCGATTACACTCGCATTTTGCGGAATTATATCATTTCTGAACGCCGCAAGACTGTCCAAAAAGTGTTTTTCCGTTATTCCCTGCGCGTCCGTTATCGCCGTAAGATTGATTTTCTCATTCCATTCCACAAGCAGCTCTGCATAAGCGTCAAACTGCCTGTACATATCCTCGCTAAGACATAAACCAAAGCTTCGGAACATTTCTTCCGCTTCATTATACGGTAAAATCAAGGCTGAACCTCCTTTTGTAATATAAATGTTCCACGTGGAACATTTCAGTTTGACTTACGCTGACTTGAAAGCCATATTATAAGTACGCTTACATCGGCAGGAGAAACACCCGAAATTCGGCTTGCCTGCCCAATATTTGCAGGCTGTATGCGGTTAAGCTTCTCTGTTGCTTCAAGGCTTAAACCCTTGATGTTGTTATAGTCAAAATCAGTCGGAAGCAGCTTGCTTTCAAGCTTTTGAATATGCTCAACGTCAAGAAGCTGTCTTGCAATATAACCCTCATACTCGATTTTTAGTCCGACCTGTTCTCTGACTTCATAAGGTAGCTCGGGACGGTTTACATCAAACGGAGCCAAATCATCATACGATATCTGCGGACGTTTGATAAGTTCGGAAAGACGAATGCCCGTTGAAACGGTCGCCGTACCCTTTTCTTCAAGCAGTTTGTTAAGCTCCTCGGTAGGCGGAATTGAAGTTCTCTTTATACGATGAATTTCGTGGTCGATCTGCTCTTGCTTTTCGAGAAATTTATTATAACGCTCATCGGAGATAAGTCCTATCTCGTGTCCAAGCGGAGTTAAACGCTCATCGGCATTGTCCTGACGAAGCAGAAGTCTGTACTCGCTGCGTGAAGTCATCATACGATAAGGGTCGGAGCAGCCTTTTATAACAAGGTCGTCGATAAGCGTTCCAATATAAGATGAAGAACGTGAAAGTTCAATTGGCGGAAGTCCCTTGACCGCTCTTGCGGCGTTGATACCTGCAACAATACCTTGTGCGGCAGCTTCTTCATAACCCGAAGTGCCGTTGAACTGACCTGCGCCGTAAAGCCCGCTCACCTTTTTGAATTCAAGGCTGTGCTTTAAGTCGAGCGGATTGCAGCAGTCATATTCGATAGCATAAGCATTTCGCATTATCTCGACATTTTCCAGTCCCTTTATCGTGCGCAGGAACTTTATCTGAACGTCCTCAGGGAGTGAAGACGACATTCCCTGTAAATAGTATTCGTCTGTTTCAAGTCCCATCGGCTCGATGAAAAGCTGATGACGCGGCTTTTCGGAGAAACGCATTATCTTGTCCTCTATCGAAGGGCAGTAACGTGGGCCTATCGCATTTATCCTGCCCGAATAGATAGGTGAACGACCTATGTTTTCACGAATAACGTTGTGCGTATCTTCATTTGTATATGCAATGTAGCAGGAAACGATGTTTTCCAGACCCTCGCGCTTAGTTTCAAAGGAAAACGGCTGGATATCCTCATCGCCGTCCTGACGTTCAAGAGCGTCAAAGTTTATCGAACGCTTATGAACTCGTGAGGGTGTTCCCGTTTTAAAGCGGCGGATCTCTATGCCGAGGTTGCGCAGGCTGTCGGTGAGAAACTTTGCAGGAAGAGTAGCATCGGGGCCGCTTTCATAAGATACCTCTCCGACATGGATAACGCCGCCGAGGTATGTACCCGTTGCAATTATCGCAGCCTTGACCGAATAATCGGCACCGAGGCGTGTGCGGATACCCGTGACCTTTCCGTTTTCGGTGAGTATCTCTGCGACCTCCGCCTGCTTGACGTCAAGGTTTTCCTGCGCCTCGCAAGTCTTCTTCATTCGGTTGTGATATTTCACTCTGTCCGCCTGAACACGCAGGCTGTGAACAGCAGGGCCTTTCCCGCGGTTGAGCATACGGCTCTGAATAAAACATTCGTCCGCAGCCTTGCCCATTTCGCCGCCAAGTGCGTCTATCTCACGGACAAGGTGACCCTTTGCTGTTCCGCCGATAGAAGGATTGCATGGCATATTTGCAATGCTGTCAAGCGAGATAGTAAAAAGCACGGTCTTTGCACCAAGCCGAGCCGAAGCAAGTGCAGCTTCAACTCCGGCGTGGCCTGCGCCGATAACGGCTACATCATAATCATCTATATAATAGCTCATAAAAATTTCCTTTATTTTCCAACGCAAAAATGCGAGAACACTTCATTCACAACGGCTTCGCTTGTGCGTTCGCCGGTCAGTTCAAGAAGATAATTTTCGCTTTCATCTATAAGAATTGTCACAGCGTCAAGAGTTGAACCAAATTTTATTGCTTCAATGCTCTCGTTAAGACTGTTCAGAGCATTTCTCACACAGTCACGCTGGCGTTCGTTTGCAATAATGCCCGAATCGTAATTTATGCTGTTCGTTTTAAACATTTCCGTCAGCACAGCTTGCAGTTTGTCAAGTCCGTCTGCCGATTTTGCAGATATCTCTATAACAGAAGAAAATCTTGAACGGATAAAGTCCGCGTCTATCGAAGCTTCAAGATCGATCTTGTTTATAACAGCAACAGCGTTCTTTCCGCTGCATTTGTCGCAAATCTCGATATCCTCGGGAGTAAGAACCTGCGAATTATCGAAAACGGCAAGCACAAGGTCAGCCGAATTAATCTTTTCCTCTGCCTTTTTCACGCCAAAGCCCTCAACAATATCCTCTGTTTCACGAATTCCTGCCGTATCGGACAGACGAAGCACAATATCACCGAGCCGAACCGATTCTTCAACTATATCACGGGTCGTTCCTGCTATATCGGTGACAATGCTTCGCTCGCAGCCACTTAAAAGATTCATAAGAGTGCTTTTTCCAACGTTTGGCTTGCCGATTATCGCAGTATCAATTCCGCTGCGCAGGATTTTTCCGTAATCATAGGTTGAAAGTATATCTTCAAGTAAAGCTTTTGCACTTGTCAACGTTCCGAGCATTGCTTCCTCGTCCACCTCTGGAATGTCCTCCTCGGGGTAGTCGTTCCAAGCGGCAAGCTCACCGAGAAGATGAAGCAGAGATGAGGATATTCCGCTTATCCTGCCGAAAAGAGCGCCCTTTTTGAGTGCCGCTGCCGAACGCAGGCTTGCGCTGCCCTCCGCGGAGATAATATCCATAACGGACTCCGCTTCTATAAGGTTCATTTTTCCGTTCAGGAATGCTCGCTTTGTGAACTCCCCTGCTTCTGCAGGTCGTGCGCCGAGCGAATATACAAGCTTCAAGATATTTTCCGTTACAAAAATTCCGCCGTGGCAGGATATTTCCGCAACGTTTTCCCCCGTGTATGACCTTGGAGTGTGGAAAACTGTAAGAACGCACTCGTCATAGAATTCTCCGTCATATTCTATTCTGCCGAAAGCGCAGGTATAGCCTTTCATTTCGGACGGTTTGAGCTTGTCAGAAATGGGAGTGAATATTCTGTCGCAGATTGAAAAAGCTTCTTCGCCGCTTATTCGTATGACCGCAATTCCGCCTGCACCTCTCGGTGTGGAAACGGCGGCTATCGTGTTTGACCTTGCCATAAATTCCTCCGAATAAAATTATTCCTTGTTGGAATAATAGAATACCGCACAAAGTGAATTGTGCGGTAAAACTTTAGGAAAACCGTATTTAAGCGGTTTCCTTAGATGTCGATTTTGCCGTAAAGGTCGCCCGAAATGAGGTCGTCCTCCGGCTTAGGCTTTTTATATTCCTTTTCAAATGATGTCTTCATCATATCGAGCGAACGCGGTGTGATCTCACCGTTTCTCTTTCCGCCCTTCTTATAGCCTGTCTTGCCATCTCTTCTCGGGCGCGGATTTGTGGACGAGATAGAAACCTTTCTGTAAGGCTCTTCGCCGATGCTTTTGGAGGTAACGCCCTCGATGTTTGCTACTGCGGAGTGAATGATGCGTCTTTCATAGGGATTCATCGGTTCAAGAGTTGTGGTTCTGCCTGTTCTGATAACAGTCTTGGATATCTTAACTGCAAGGTCTTCAAGGATAGCCTTTCTCTTTTCACGATAGCCGCAGGAGTCAACGTTGATGCGGTAGTATTCCTTATCACCTTTATTTGCGGTCATTGAAGCAAGGTACTGGATAGCGTCGAGGGTTTCTCCTCTTCTGCCGATGATAGCTCCGCTTGTGTCGCCGAGTATCTCGATAACAGCGCCTTCTTCATTTTCGGTTACGTTAAGTGAGGAATCAATGCCCATATTATCAAGAATTCCCTTGATATAGTCTGCTGCGACCTGAGCCTTTGAGGGTTCGTATTCTGCTTCGACCTTTGCTTCGCCCTTCATAATACCGAAAAGACCTTTTTTCGGCTCTTCAAGGACATTGAAACTGATCTTGCTTTCTTCCGCGCCGAATTCTGCTGCTGCCATAGCCTTAGCTTCCTCTATGGACTTGGCTGTAAAAACCTTTTTCATTTAAAATGCTCCTCTCGAAAAATAGAATTATATTCTTCGGCAACCGCCGTGGAAACGCTTTAATCATTATCGTCTTCGTAGTATTCATCGCCGTACTTTTCAGCTTGCCTTTTTCTTGCTTCGTTGATAAGTCTGCGTTCATATTCTTTCTGCTGCGACTTGGAGAGCTTTATTTCACCCTCGTCATCATCATCGGAAACTTTAGAGGTTGCTGCGCCTGAGCGTCCGCCGTTCTGAGCAGCCATTTGTTCCTGCATAAGCTGCTGATAGCGTTCCATCATACCCTTTTTCTTTTGGTTCTTCTTTTTGAGCTTATCCTTTTCAACAAGCTTCTGAACATATTCGGGCGTGTATATCTTGTTTAATATTATAGACTGGAGGAAAGCGAAGAATGCCGAAGCTGCCCAGTAAAAACCGATAGCTGCAGGATACTTATAAGCGATCCATATAGCGAATATCGGCATACCGAATGTAAGCAGGAGCATTGAACCCTGCTGAGGGCCTGCTGCTGCCGCGGGGTTCATCTTCTTCTGGCGTATCTGGCTGTAAATGGATGCAGCCATCTGGAATACACCGGACATAATAGGTATAAGCAGGAGTATTATTGCCGATCTGTCCCATACTTCGGGGTGGAATGTCGGTGTAAGGTCGAGGTCAACTCCTAACAAAGTGTTGTTGAATTCGAGAACCTTTGCTTTAAGTTCATCAAACATCGGATCGGAGAAAAGTCCTACATAATTAGGGTCTTTTATCGCCTGTGTGATATAAATTTCGGGACGAACGGAGAAATAACTGTTTCCCGTTGCGATAGGAGTATCTTTAAGAAGCTCGGTCGCCGCCGTGATGATATCGTCCTTTATCCTCAGAATGTGAGTTATCGGACGGTAAACGACATCGAATATACCGTAAAGTATTGGGAACTGGATGAGCAGCGGCAGACACGAACCCATAGGGTTGCAATTTTCTTCCGCATAAAGCTTCATTACCTCTTCGTTATACTTTTCCTGATTTTTTCCGTACTGCTTTTTAAGCTTGTCAAGCTTTGGCTGGAGTGACTGCATTACGACTGTTGATTTCTGTGTTTTTATCTGCGACGGGATCATTATAAGCTTTGTAACGATAGTAAAAAGTACGATCGCAAGCGCATAATTATTGCAGATCTGATAGAACAGCCACATTATCCAGCCGAGAGGATAACCGATTATTCTGCTGATGATGCCCATTTTGACCTCCAAAATTCAAAAATATCTCTATATAAAATACATAATGTAATATATATTCGATTTTATAAATCTTGTATATTAGTTTCTTTTTCTTCACGCCGCTTGCGGCTTTTCAGGGTATAAAGATAAAACTTTTCGGGAACTTTGTCCACTCCGCCGTTACTGTACGGATTGCATCGGAGAAGCCTCCATACGGACAAAACCGAGCCTTTTACTGCGCCGTGTTTGCGAAGCGCTTCAAGCGCATAAGCCGAACAAGTCGGATAATACTTGCAGCAAGGCGGCTTCAGCGGAGATAAAAATTTTCTATAAAATTTTACCAATAGTGATAAAACATATTTCATATAACAAATAGTATACTACTAATAGTATAAATTTAAGATTATGTTCCTGTTTGTTTATTAGATTTAGACGATTTATTTCGTTTTCGGGGATTGGGATCATTCATCGCCGGAATGACCCTTGTTGTGAAAAATCTGCTGATATCGGTAGATTTACATTCGCCGCAGCCCTCACGAGAAACGACAACAATGTTATAGCCCTTAGGGAACAGCTCCTCGTTTTCGCGGTAAGCCTGACGGATGATCCTGCGGCAGCGGCTTCGGATAACTGCGTTGCCGGTTTTCTTTCCGGTGGAGATTCCGAGCTTGTTCTGCGGAGTGCCGTTCCTGCGGAAATACACCACGCAGGCTTTTCCGCAGACATAGTTTCCTCTTTTGAAAAGGTTCAGAAACTCCTTATTCTCTTTCATTTTAATAGTATAGATCATAAAAACCGCCGATATCTTTAAATTAAAAGAAAAAGACCACAAAAGGGCAGCTTTCCCGATTGCGGTCATCTTGAGCGTAGACTCATACAAAGGGGCAGAAATATATTTTTGCCCCCTTCATAATTTTTCATTAGTAAGTGAGTCTTTTTCTGCCCTTAGCACGTCTTCTTGCCAGTACCTTACGACCGTTTCTTGTTGCCATTCTCTTCATGAAGCCGTGTTCTTTTTTTCTGTGAAGCTTCTTAGGCTGGTATGTTCTTTTCATTGTTTAACTCCTCCTTTTATTTTTAGGTAATGGGCATTGCCCCTTCATTCGACAATATCCTATGCCGAAAAAGCATATTATACAAGGGTTACAGACACCCTATCAATTTATTATTATATTTCATTTTATGCCGCCGTGTCAAGTGTTTTTTTCAATTTTTTTCAGTTTTTTTATTTTCCGCTCATTTTCATAAAAAACTTAGAATTAAAACCTCAAATTTAGGATTTTTCACGAAAAACCGTTGCTTTTGCGCAGAATTCCCTCGTAAAAATCGCAAAGCTCCGCTGCAGATTCCATTGCCCTGCTCTCGGCATGGAGCATTATTCCCTTTCCCGAGCGGATAGGAGTTACGGATATCTTTCCCAAATCATCATTTATTGTTATTCCTGCGGCAAAATTTTTCTCCATATTGTAGTTTTTACCGTTTTTATACTCACTGCAAAAGTTTTTTATAAGTTCAATGCAGTTTTCCCTTTCGATCGGGATATAACGGTTAAGTTCGGCATATTCGGGCAGATCGGCGCAAAGTGAAGCTATATTTTGTCCTGTTTTCTGTATAATTTTTAGTATTTCTACTATAAGGATAATTTTATCATAAAAAAACGTGATCTCAGCCGAATTCGAACGGACGATCTTTATTTTGAAAGCTTCTGCTATCCTTTCTGCCGAGCCGATAAAATCATTCGGAACAAAAACAGTTTCACCTTCGTTTTTCTCCGAAATAAAGAATTTAAACGCAAGCGATATCAGCTTTTCGCACGGGATATATCCCGTGTATTCTGTAAAGGCTGTTACTTTTACACCATCTTCGTTGATATGAAATGAAAGAGTATTCTCCCCTTTTATATCGGGAAAAAGTTCTGTGCAAAGCTTTCGTATGCGTGAAGATGGGCTGTTAATTATAACAGAATAAGGAAAAGCTTCAAAGCTTATATGCGATACCATCGACTTTAGCTTTGCAAAGTAAAGACAGCGCAAGGAGGAAACGTCCCTTATAGTTCCGAAATCAGTATTCTTTGAAACGGGAAGCTCATTTAAAAGCTTATCCTCTTCCTCGGCAGTTAAGGAAGCGCCGCCTTTGCGGAAAAATCGGAAAGAAGAGGAAAAAACTGAACTGATGTAAACAATAAGGCAGGAAGAGTCCGCTCCCGAAATATCAGAGCAGAAGAAAAGCTCGGAAAGTGAAACGTCACCCGTGAAAAAGACGTCCGCGCCGTTTTCAAGCGCACCTGCGGAGAATGCAAGCGAAAGAGTTTCTGCCGCCGAAGACTCTTTTATTCCAATTATAATTCGCTTTGATAGCATTGCTGCGGAATAGCCGAGCTTTACCGCTTCTTCTGAGGAGATCGTTCCTTTTGATGAGATTATTCCTTCATCCGAAAAATACAGATCGTGCATATAAATACCTCCATTTTATCAGAGGATTGACAGATTTTTCGGAAATATTCAGAAATTAATGAAAACTATATGTTATGATAATTATAGAATTTACAATTAGTAAATTTATTTTGACAATTTTTTAGGTATACGCTGTTTATTGCGAAGCAATCGTTTCGCCGTTTTTAGGAATGCTCGAAAATCCGTTACCGAAAGTGTGACGAAAAACGGCAGAAATTTATTTGCCGCGGCAATATCAGCGTTCCTTAATATACTATTATTATATGGCGTTTATTTTGTAAAAACCCTTGCAATTTGGTTCAAAATATGCTATAATTTATTAGATTTATTTTTTTCTAATTTTATCGCAAGGAGTAGGTTTACTATGAATTCCTTTGTCGAAGTTTTTGACAAGGTTCTCGACTATTTTCAGTCAAAGGTCAATAACGGAGAATTGACGGATGTCGCTTTCAATCTCTGGATAAAAACCCTTAAACCCCTTGATCTTGACGAAAATGTCGCTAAATTTAACGTTCAGTCCGAGTTCCAGAAAGGGATAATACTTAAAAATTACAGCACTATGCTTTCCGACGCTTTTATAAATGTTCTCGGATTTCCCGTTGATATTGAAATAATCCCTCTTGACGATGCCGCTTTGCAGGATGACGAAGAGGAGGAATCACCTCTCGAAAAGCGCCGCGAGCTTGAACAGTCATTCTCCAACGCTGAATATGATTATACCTTCGATACGTTTATTGTCGGACATTCCAACGAGTTTGCCTACGCCGCAAGCACGACCGTTGCAAAAAATCCCGGAAGCGCATACAACCCCCTTTTCATCCACGGCCCTTCGGGACTTGGCAAAACTCACCTTATGACCGCTATCAGCAACGAGATAAAAAAGAACCGCCCCGACACGAACATTATCTATGTTACGGGAGAAACCTTTGCCAACGAGCTTATCACGGCTATCCAGCAGAAAAAAGACACCTCGCAGTTCCACCAGAAATACCGCAGCGCCGATGTTCTGCTCGTCGATGACGTTCAGTTCATTGCAGGCAAGGAATCAACGCAGGAAGAATTCTTCCACACCTTCAACGAGCTTCACAAGATCGGAAAGCAGATAGTTCTCACCTCCGACCGTCCGCCGAAGGATATCAAGACGCTTGAGGACAGAATCAGAACTCGCTTCGAATGGGGACTTATCGCGGATATTTCCGCTCCTGATTTTGAAACAAGAGTTGCTATCGTCCGCAGAAAGGCTGAGCTTCTTAACCTCAATCTTTCCGATGATGTTGCAAACTATATTGCGGACAAGCTTAAATCGAATATCCGTCAGCTTGAAGGCTGTGTAAAGAAGATGAAGGCTTCGATGCATCTTGTCGGAACTCCGCCGACTATCGCGCAGGCTCAAAGCACAGTCCGTGAGATACTTTCCGACGACGGCCCCTCGCCTATCACTATCGACAGAGTGCTTTCCCACGTTGGCGAGGTTTACGGAGTTACTCCCGAAGAGATACTTTCAAACAAGCGCACATCAAAAATTTCGCTTGCCCGAAAGGTCAGCGCTTACATCATAAAGGAAACGACATCTTTAAGCTACAAGTCGATAGGTCTTGACATAGGCGGAAGAGATCACTCCACTATTATGTATTATTATGAAGAGATAACAAATTCAATGGAAAAGGATCCTCACCTTAAGGAAACTATTGAAGACATTATAAACAATCTCAAAAACTGACATATTATTCCATAAATTGTCAATTACAAATTGTTTAATTTAAAAGTTTTCAACAGGGTGTGGAAAGATATGTGGAAAACTTTAATTAAGGTTTATTCTTGCTATTTTGGCAGATTACAAAACGTATAATCATGGTTTTTAACATAGTTTTCACCGAATCACAGATTTTCAACCGAAAATTTAACTTTTTTTCCCCTTTCCACTAACATTTTTCCCCTAAGTTTTGAAGCTTTTGAGGTTTCCACAAATTGAGGATATTTTCAACGTGTTGGGTGTTAAGAAATTTAAGGCGGAATTTCCTTATATTTTTATGATAAGTAAAGGTTTTCCCTATTTTCCACACCCCCTACTGCTACTGCTGTTAAATAAATATATATATTATTTTATTTTATAAAAATACAAAAACTTTTTTCCGGTTTTAAAGATAGTTTTCCGCATACCAAATGAAACGCTGAGATTGATAAAGCAAATTGCTTCTGCTGTTTTTCAAAATGTTCTCGAAAGAGTAAAATCTTACATTAAAAAAACAGAGAAACAAAAGCCGAGATTTTATCAGAGTATACCTAAAAAAACATAACACAAGAGAGGAGGACTCATGCTTTTTTCGAAGCATGGTCAGATATATGAAATTTACCTGCATTCAGAGCGAGCTTAATGAGGCTCTTAATAATGTAGTCCGTGCAGTTCCGCAGAAATCTACAATTACGGCTCTTACGGGAATAAAGGTTTCCGTCAACAGAAACGTTTTGGAGCTTACCGGCTACGACCTTGAAATGGGAATTCAGACCAAAATAAATATAGTATCGGATGATATGGGCGAATTTGTTTTTGACGCTCGTCTTCTCTGCGAGATCGTCCGCAAGATGCCCTCGGAAGAGATAATGTTTGAGATAAGCGACAATCTTTCCGCTACTATAAAAAGCGCTAACGCCGAATACAAGATACTTGCAATGTCGGCGGATGAATACCCTACCCTGCCGAGCTATGATACGGGCGATGATTTCACCCTTTCTCAGCCGCTTCTCAAAAATATGATTAACCAGACGATTTTCGCCGTTGCCGTTAACGACAACAAGCCTATCCTTACCGGCGAGCTTTTCGATATTTCCGACCATAATTTTAATCTTGCCGCTATTGACGGTTTCCGACTTGCGGTAAGAACCGAAAAGATAGAAACGGACAACCACTATCACTTTGTTGTAAAGGCTCGCTCGCTTTCCGAGGTTTCAAAGCTTTTAAAGGATGATGACAATGAAAAGGTAATTCTTCACGTTTCAAGAAAGCATATCATATTTGAAATTAACGGTTATATGGTTATTTCAAGACTGCTTGAGGGAGAGTTCCACAACTACAAGGCTTCTATCCCACAGTCGCACTCTACCGAGATAATAATTAACACAAAAGACCTTATTCAGAGCCTTGAAAGATGTATGCTTCTTATAAATGATAAGAATAAAGCACCCGTAAGATGTATTTTTAATGACGGAATGGTCAAAATTACCTGCAGTACGGGAATGGGCAAATTAAATGATGAATTTCCTATCGACCTTACCGGTTCAATGGTGGAGATAGGCTTCAACTGCCGCTATCTGCTTGATGCACTCAAGGCTACCGAATCGGACAAGATAAGAATGCAGCTTTCGGGCGGAATTTCCCCGATGAAGCTTCTTCCTATGGAGGGCGACGCTTTCACGTTCCTTGTTCTTCCTCAGAGATTAAGGACGGAAAGCTGAACATAAAAGTATATCATAAAATTGCAGTAAAGGAGAATGATCGGAACTATGGATAACAATGTTAATATTACGACCGAATATATAAAGCTTGATCAGCTTCTGAAATTTTCCGGCGCTGTTGCAATAGGATCGGACGCTAAGGAGCTTATCCTCAGCGGAAAGGTCATGGTCAACGGTCAGCCTTGTCTTGTTCGAGGAAAAAAAATATACAGCGGTGATGTTGTTACCGTTAACGGCAACGAGATAACCGTTCACTAATATACTAATCGTAATATACACCTATTTTTATTCGGAAAGGAGTTAATTCTTCCGTTTGGAAGAATAGTCGTAACTATTTTGATTATTGATCGAATATGTGCTGACGGATATAAAAATCTTTCCGGAGTTGATATTGAACCCGACAAGAGAATGAACATCTTCTGCGGAGATAATGCGCAGGGAAAAACCAATCTTATCGAGGCGGTATGGCTTTGCTCGGGCTGCCGTTCGTTCCGCGGTTCAAGGGAAAAGGAGTTCATCGGCTTTGACAAGGATTTCGCCGATGTAAGGCTGACCTTTACCGATGAAACGCGGCGGCAGGAAATTCGCTTTGCGGCGAAAAAGGGTGAAGTTAAAGAAAAGCTTGTAACATTAAACGGAGTAAAACTGCCCTTGATGTCGAAGCTTTTCGGAAGCTTTCAATGTGTTGTTTTTACCCCCGATGACCTTAACCTTGCAAAGGGTGCGCCCGACAACAGGAGAAGCTTTATAGACCTTTCGATATCGCAGATAAAAGGCTCGTATGTGAGTGCGCTTAACACCTACAACAACGTGCTTTTGCAGAGGAACGCTTTGCTAAAGAGCTTTTCAAAGGGAAATTCCGATATTGAAGCAATAAGCGTATGGGACGAGCAGCTTGCAAAGGCAGGGGCTTATATATCGGTTATACGAAATACTTATTGTAATATGCTTAATAATTATACAAGCAGTTTATACAATAAGCTTGCATCGGGCAAGGAGAAGCTTGAACTTTACTATCAGTCTACCATATATCCCGACCTTAACGGCAAAACGGAATATGAGGGAGAACTGAAAGAAATATATTTAGATAAGCTTAAAAAGAATGTAAACGAGGATATCCGCGCAGGATTTACGACAACAGGCGTTCACAGGGATGATATAGTAACGCTGATTGACGGTCAGCCGGCGAGATATCTCGGTTCACAGGGACAGTCAAGGTCTATCGCAATTGTCTTTAAGCTTGCTCAGGCGGAGATACTTAAGTCGGAAAAGGGAGAATATCCCGTTATGCTTCTCGATGATGTTATGTCCGAGCTGGACGGCGGACGTCAGCGGTTTATCCTTAACTCGATAGAAAATATGCAGGTGCTTGTTACCTGCTGTGACGAACGTTTTCTTTCCGATATGACGGGGGGAAAGGTTTTTCACGTTAATAAAGGCAGTATCTGCCGATAGGAGAGGATATATGTATCTGCACTTGGGAGAAGATACAGTCGTATGCGACAAGGATATAATAGGTATCTTTGACATTGAAAATACGTCCGTAAGCAAGCACACAAAGGATTTTCTCAACGCTGCCGGAAAGGGCAGCAAAACGTTCAATGTTTCCTACGAAATGCCGAAATCCTTTGTTATATGCTGTGATAAAAAGGGAAAAGAAACAGTTTATATTTCACAGATATCCGCCTCAACGCTCAGAAAGAGGTCGGAAAGCGACATTTCGGTCGCAAATGAAAGGTGGTCAAACAATGGCTGAAAATCAGAAAGCCGCAGTTAATAATGAATATGACGAAAACCAAATTCAGGTACTTGAAGGACTTGAAGCGGTAAGAGTTCGTCCGGGTATGTACATCGGTTCGACTGGCCCTAAGGGTCTTCATCATCTTGTATATGAGATAGTCGATAATGCGATAGATGAAGCGCTTGCAGGTTACTGCTCCGAGATAAATGTAAAGATACTCCCCGGCGATGTTATCGAGGTTGCCGATAACGGAAGAGGTATTCCTACCGGTATTCATCCGAAGGAGGGCATTTCCGCGGCTACTGTTGTATATACGATACTCCACGCAGGCGGAAAGTTCGGCGGCGGCGGTTACAAGGTCGCAGGCGGTCTTCACGGAGTTGGTGCTTCGGTCGTAAACGCACTTTCCGAATGGCTTGAACTGACCGTTAAGGACGGAAAGAACATTCACTTCCAGAGATTTGAACGCGGAAAATATGACGAAGAGATAAAAATAATCGGCGAAACGAGCGAAACGGGTACGACCGTAAAGTTCAAGGCTGACCCTCTTATTTTTGAGGAAACGACTGTATATGATTATGAGATACTGTTAAAAAGACTTCGTGAGCAGGCTTTCCTCAACGCAGGTGTAAGGATAGTTTTCTCCGACCTGCGAAACGAAGCTGAACCCGTAACGGAGGTTCTTCACTATGAGGGCGGTATCAGAGAGTTTGTTGAGCATATCCACAAGACGAGAGGTCTTGAACCGCTTACGCAGAAGGTAATTTACGTCAGCGGAGTTCAGGGCGACTCGACTGCGGAAGTTGCGATGCAGTACAATGACTCTTACAATGAAGTTATACTTTCCTTTGCGAACAACATTCACACCATTGACGGCGGTTCGCATGAAACGGGCTTCAAAAATGCGCTCACAAAGGTACTCAACGATTACGGAAAGAAGTTCAATCTTCTTAAAGACGGCGAAAAGCTTATCGGTGAGGACGTTCGTGAGGGACTTACGGCTATCGTTTCGGTAAAGCTTACGAACTGCGAGTTTGAGGGACAGACAAAGGGACGACTCGGCAACCCCGAAGTAAGACCTTTTGTTGAAAATATGGTATATGAAAAGCTGATGTGCTATCTTGAAGAAAATCCTGCTGAGGCAAGGGATATTTTCGACAAGTCAATGGCTGCGCAGAGGGCGAGAGAGGCTGCAAAGAAGGCGCGTGAAACGGCGAGAAGAAAGTCGGCAATGAACTCGGCTTCGCTCCCCGGAAAGCTTGCAGACTGCTCCGAAAAGGATGTTGAATTCACCGAGATATACATTGTCGAGGGAGATTCTGCGGGCGGTTCCGCAAAGCAGGGTCGTGACAGGCGTTATCAGGCTATCTTGCCGCTTTGGGGAAAGATGCTCAACGTTGAAAAGGCGCGAATCGACAAGGTTTACGGCAATGAAAAGCTTATGCCTGTCGTAACGGCGCTCGGAACTTCAATCGGTGAGGATTTCGACATAAGCAAGCTGCGTTACGGCAAAATTATCATTATGGCGGATGCCGATGTCGACGGTTCGCATATCAGAACGCTGCTTCTGACGTTTTTCTTCCGCTTTATGCGTCAGCTTATCTCAAACGGAAATGTTTATATTGCACAGCCGCCGCTTTTCAAGGTTTGGCGAGGCAAGCAGGTTAGATACGCATTCTCCGATGAGGAAAGGGATGCATATATAAAGGAGCTTGCAGGAGAAAACAACGCCAAGGTCGATGTTCAGCGATACAAAGGTCTTGGTGAGATGGATCCCGATCAGCTTTGGGAAACTACAATGGATCCCGAGCGCAGAACTATTATCAAGGTTGAAATGGAAGACGCTGTAAAGGCGGATGAGATATTCACTATTCTTATGGGCGACAAGGTTGCTCCGCGTAAGGAATTCATAGAGAAAAACGCTAAGTTTGTTGAAAATCTTGATATATAAAACTATATTTTTGGAGAAGACCTCATGGGAATGTTAAAAGAAATGTTCAGCGATAATCCGGAAGAAAGCTTTCAGAAAAGAGAACCCGTTCTGCTTGCAAAGGCGAGCTACACAAGCAATTCGGAGATGATACTTTCGGGTTACAAGACCTTTCAGAAGAAATATGTGATAAAAAAAGTTATACTCAAAATGCTGCTTGTTGTTATTGCTATCGTTTCTTCGGTGCTTATGCTGCTTACTTCGGAAAGCGGTGATATCAGACCTATCTTTATGATACTGATATGTGTTGCTATTGGAGCATATTTTATCTCTCAGCCGATAAAGAACCAAAAAGAGGTAAAAAAATCGGCGGAACAGCTTGAAGGCACGGAATATGATATCGAGATAACCGATCAGACGATAAAGATAACTATGCCCTCGGCGGAAAATAATGAAAAGGAAGAAGTTTCTTCCGAAAGCGAAAGCACGGATATGCCCGAAGAGCTTGAAACCGAGGAAAACGGCGTTCCGACGACGCTTATTCATCTTGACGGTGCGGTGGATATCATTGACCGTGACGATATGTTTGTGATATGCGTTGGAAAGAAGTATGTTTTTATCGTTCCGCAGGATGTTTTCTCCGAAGAAGAACTGGAAAACACACGCCGTAAGCTTGCGGCTGTTATGGGAATAAGATATAAAATTGATGACTGATTTTTTTGAAATGTTCAGCTGAAACAGAACAGGAGATGTTTTAATTTGTATAATGACGAGAACGCAAAGGTCATTCATAGAGATATTGAAACGGAAATGAAAAAATCCTTCCTTGAATACTCTATGTCTGTTATCGTTGCAAGAGCGCTCCCCGATGTTCGTGACGGTCTTAAGCCCGTTCACAGACGTATTATCTACACAATGAACGATGCAGGAAATACTTCCGACAAGCCTTACCGCAAATGCGCATACACAGTCGGTGAGGTTCTCGGTAAATACCACCCTCACGGTGATGCTTCGGTTTATGACGCACTTGTAAGACTTGCGCAGGATTTTTCGCTGCGATATCCGCTTGTTGACGGTCACGGAAACTTCGGTTCGATAGACGGCGACCCCCCTGCTGCTTACCGTTACACAGAAGCAAGAATGGCGAAGATCGCAGGCGAGATGCTTGCCGACATAAACAAGAACACTATCCCCTACACCTCAAACTATGACGATACGCTGAAAGAACCCGAGGTTCTCCCTTCGCGTTATCCGAATATTCTTGTAAACGGTTCGACAGGTATTGCGGTTGGTATGGCTACGAATATCCCTCCGCACAACCTTACCGAAACTATCAATGCAATTCAGCACCTTGTCAAGAACCCCGATGCGGAGCTTGACGAGCTTATGGAATATATAAAAGGTCCCGACTTCCCTACCGGCGGCATAATCATGGGCAGGGCAGGTATCCGTGCGGCTTATGCAACGGGACGAGGAAAGATAATCCTGCGCTCGGTGACGAACATTGAAGAAATAAAGGGAAGAAACTGCATTGTTGTAACGGAAATTCCCTACATGGTCAACAAGGCAAGACTTATCGAAAATATCGCAAATCTTGCAAAGGACAAGCGTATTGAGGGTATTCACAATATCCGTGACGAGTCGGACAAGGATCACGCAGTCCGCATTGTTATTGAGCTTAACAAGGACGCTATCCCACAGCTTGTTCTGAACAAGCTTTTCGCAAACACACAGCTTCAGGACACGGTCGGAATTATCATGCTTGCGCTTGTAAGAGGCGAGCCTAAAATTCTCACGCTTAAGCAGATACTCACGGAATACATTGATTTCCAAGTTGATGTTATAAGAAGAAGGACAGAATTCGACCTTAAAAAAGCTGAAGAAAGAGCGCATATTTTAGAGGGCTTGGTAATAGCTTCGGATAATATTGACGAGGTCGTAAATATCTGCCGCACATCAAAAGACCCGAATGAGGCTAAATCAAGGCTTATGGAACGTTTTGGCATATCCGAGGTTCAGGCAAATGCTATTGCGCAGATGAGAATAATTCAGCTGACGGGTCTTGAAAGACAGAAGATAGAGGACGAACTCTCCGAGCTTGAAGCTAAGATAGCGGAATACAAGGAAATTTTGAGCAGCCATGAAAAGGTGCTTGAAATTATGTCTGAAGAGCTTGAAGCTGTTAAGAACAAGTACGGTGATGAAAGACGAACTTCTATCGAAAGCATTACGGGTGAGGTTGATATTGAGGATCTTATTCCCGTTGAGGAATGTGTTGTCACATATACGAACATTGGCTACATCAAGCGTCAGCCGGTAAGCGACTACAAGGCGCAAAGGCGCGGCGGCAAGGGCGTTACCGGAATGAAGCAGCGTGAAGAGGATTTCGTTGAGGAAATGTTTATTTCGTCCTCGCATGACAATGTGCTTTTCATCTCAAACAAGGGCATAATGTACAAGCTTAAATGTTTTGAGATACCCGAAGGCTCAAAGCAGTCGAGAGGAACGAACGCTGTTAATCTCCTACCGCTTTCCGAGGGTGAAAAGATAGCCGCAATGATAAAAACTACCGACTTCGACAGCGGCAAGAATATCATTATGGTAACGAAAAACGGCAAGATAAAGCGCACACAGCTTGACGCGTATAAGAACGTCCGCAAGAACGGACTTATCGCGATAGGTCTTGACGAGGGTGACGAGATAGCAGGCGTAAGAATGACTGACGGAAACGCTCAGGTCATGGTTGCGACAAAGAACGGCTATGCAATACGCATCGAGGAGAGCGGCATAAGAAAGATGTCGCGTTCGGCTCACGGCGTAAAGGCAATAAAGCTTCGTGAGGGTGACGAGGTCGTTTCGATGGCAAGAGTCCGCGAGGGTGCGACTGTTCTGACCGTAACCGACAAGGGCAACGGCAGAAGATGTACACTCAATTCATACAGAATACAGAACCGCGGCGGTTATGGTATGCTCAACTATAAGGTTTCCGAGGAAAAGGGATATGTCTGCGGAATCAAGGTCGTTGATGAAACCGATGATATCATTATGATATCCGATGACGGCGTTATCATCAGAATTCGTGCGAACGATATCCGCGTAATGGGAAGATATGCAACGGGCGTTCGCCTTATGAGAGTAGCGGACGGAGTTAAGGTCGTATCGTTCACAAGAGCGGAGCATGACGACAGCGCAGAAACGGCAAAGGTCGAAGAACCGAGCGAAGCGGAGCTTGAAGCCGAGATGAAGGCTGCCGCAGCAGAAGAAAGCAACGAAGTCATAATCGAGGAAGAAGTTCCCGACGATGACAACGGTGAAGAATAAAACCGCGAAGCGGCGACCGGTCCAGCTGGGTCAGCTGGCGAGGGGTCAAGGGGGCGAGAAGCCCCTTGTCGCAGGTCATTTATGACCTTTAGCAGAATAGCGAAATTCCTTAAACTTTAGCGCAAAGATTTTAGAGATAGAACGAAAAACTAACAGTTAATAAAAAAGCGCAGTTCAATCAAAAAGGTAAAACGGATATGAGAAATCACTTCGTTGAACCGATAAATTGAATTGCGCTTATTCTATTTTCCTATACAAACTCTCCTCTAAAAGTAAAATATGCGAACGAAGCGAGTATATTTTACTTTTAGACGCAACTTTAAACAGCTATGCAAGAGGAAACGGAAATTGTCGTTTCTCCTTGCATAGCTTTAAATACGATGTCGGGTCAAAACGCTCGGCGCTTCGCTTCTCACGTTTTATCCCCGAGGAAAGTTTATTTTTGGAAAAAAGAATAAGCGCAATTCACAAATCGGTTTAACAAGTCTATTCGGTATCAAACTTGTTCTGTTTTCCGATTTTTGTTGTGAATTGCGCTTTTTTTGCTATACTTTTTTGTGCTGTTTCTGCTTTGCCTTTCGCTATGGTTTAGGGTATTTCGCGCTCTGCGGAGCGCGACAAGGGACGCTGTCCCCTTGACCCCTGCAAGCCTTTGAAAAGGCTTGAGCGAAACTTTTCATTGGCTTCGCAGCGCTCGACAAATTTTAGCGTAACAATAATTCCGAATTCCGAATTACGCATTCCGAATTACTTCTGTTATTTGCTCGAATCAATATACTTCCAATAGCCTTTGAGATATATTCCGCCCGAGATTACTGTAAGTGCGGTCGCTATCCATATAAGCGTTTGATTTACGATATTTACTACTGCTGCTGCGGTCGTGCCTGTTTCTATGGAAAGGCAAAGTGTAAACAGTATCACTACTTCTGCGACAAGTGTGAACGCTGTTTTCAGCTTTCCCCATATTCCTGCGGCTACGACAACGCCCTCGTTTGCGGTCACAAGCCTAAGTCCCGAAACCATAAATTCTCTCGTCATTATGATTATTACCGGAACTGCTCCGACTATCCCAAGCTTACAAAAGCAGATAAGCGCTGAAAGCACGAGGACTTTATCCGCAAGCGGATCGAGAAACTTTCCGAATGTGGTCACAAGGTTTTGGCTTCTTGCGATATGTCCGTCAAGCGCGTCCGTTACCGAGGCGGCGATAAAAATAACGAGCGCTGCCACTTTTGAAAATGGCATAAAATCCGTCAGCAGGAAAAACACGAAAAACGGAACAAGGATAACTCTTAAAAGCGTGAGTTTATTCGGCAAATTCATTTTCTATCTCTCCAATCAGGTCATAATCAAGTGTTTCGGTGATATTTACTTTGACAAAGCTGCCCGAGGTGAGCTTTCTTTTCGGTGAGCGGAAGAAGATCTTTCCATCGATATCGGGGGCGTCCGCTGCGCTTCTTCCGAAATAACACTCGCCGTAGCGGTCAAAGCCTTCGGTGACAACTTCAATGGTTTTTCCTATCATCTGCTCGTTATTCTGCGCCATGATTATCTGTTGCTGCTCCATAATAACATCGGCGCGGCGCTGTTTGGTTTCCTCGTCAAGCTGGTCTGGCATTTCGGCAGCTTTCGTTCCCTCCTCCTGCGAATATGGAAAGCAGCCGAGGCGGTCAAAGCGCATATCCTTGACAAAATCGGCAAGCCGGTTGAACTGCTCCTCCGATTCGGAGGGAAAACCTGTGATAAGCGTTGTGCGGATAATAACACCGGGAACTTTTTCGCGTATCTTCTTCATAAGTTCGCGCAAGGTTTGCTCATTTCCGGGTCGGTTCATCTTTTTGAGGATATCTTCGCAGCAATGCTGAACGGGGACGTCGATATATTTTACGATCTTGTCTTCCTTTGCGATAACGTCAAGCAGCTTG
Source organism: uncultured Ruminococcus sp. (assembly GCA_946404705.1). GTDB lineage: Bacteria > Bacillota > Clostridia > Oscillospirales > Ruminococcaceae > UMGS363. The sequence continues at coordinate 28,835 of CAMJES010000002.1, forward strand.
TCGGTAATTCTTTCGGGATAGCAGTAGAGAATTCGTATCCATTTCAGCTTTTCAATTTTGCAAAGCTCGGTGAGAAGCTCGGGAAGCCTGCTTTCGCCGTAGAGGTCTTCGCCGTAGCGAGTGGAGTCCTGCGCAATGAGGTTGAGTTCCTTAACTCCCCTTTCGGCAAGATTTTTTGCTTCTTCAATAAGAGTTTCCATAGGAACGCTGCGGAATTTTCCTCTTATAGACGGAATTGCGCAATAAGTACAGCAGTTTGAGCAGCCCTCTGCAATTTTAAGATAGGAATAAAACGGCAGAGTGGTCTGAACTCGGCCGCCCGTCATCGGGAGATCAAGCTTGTTTCCGAATGAAAGAGGTCTTTCGTTGGCAAGAACGTGGTCGAGAATATCAATGATGTTGTCGTTGCAGCCTATACCTACAACTGCGTCAGCTTCGGGGATAAGTTCTCCGACCTCTTCCTTGTAACGCTCGGCAAGACAGCCTGTGACGATGATTTTCTTAATTCTTCCCTCTTCCTTAAGCTTTCCGAATTCGAGGATAGTTTCGATAGCCTCCTGCTTTGCGCTTTCGATAAAACCGCAGGTGTTTACGATAACGATATCGGATAAAGCAGCATCCGCAACGAGCTGATAACCTGCTTCTTTGATTTTATACAGCATTCTCTCCGCATCGACCTGATTTTTATTGCAGCCGAGAGAAACCATTCCAACTTTTACCGGCATTTCTATTATGCTCCTTTATATTTTTTTCAATACTCAAAAGAATACATTATTCAAATTAATTATATCACATTTCGTATAGATTGTAAAGGACAAAATATGAGTGTTTTTATGTGGAAAGAGGAAAGTGGAAAGTGGAAAGTGAAAATAAATTTGAAATTCGGAATTGCCGTTAAAACCGCGAAGCGGACGAAAGTTTACGTTAATTCTGCAAGAATTTCG
>CAMJES010000003.1 GCA_946404705.1 uncultured Ruminococcus sp.
TTCGATAATTCTTGCAGAATTAACGTAAACTTTCGTCCGCTTCGCGGTTTTAACGACATACGTTGGATTGCAATAAATCCGAATTCCGAATTCCGAATTCCGCATTATTTTCGCCCCTCGCCACCCTTTGAACAAAGCGAAATTCTTGCAGAATTAACGTAAACTTTCGTCCGCTTCGCGGTTTTAACGGCAGATGTTGGAGTTCGCAATAATTACGCAATTACGATGCCCAACCTTGTTGTGCATTACGAATTACGCATTAATTTAGCCGTATATTCGCTTTGCGACGTCAACCGTTTCCTTTGCGTCCTTTGCATAGAAATCTGCACCGATACTGTCGGCATACTCCTGCGTTAGCACCGCGCCGCCGACTACGACTTTACACTCGGGGTACTGCTCACGAAGCAGCTTTACGGTATTCTCCATTGAACAGAGCGTTGTTGTCATTAGTGCGGAAAGTCCGACAAGCTTGACTTTATGTTCTATCGCTGCGTCGACGACCGCTTGATAATCGACATCTCTGCCGAGGTCGATAACCTCATAGCCATAATTTTCCAGCAGCACCTTGACGATATTCTTTCCGATATCGTGGATATCGCCTTTGACTGTTGCCAACACGACTTTTCCCTTTACCACGGGTGCGGAATTGTTCTTTATCATATAGTTTCTTATGACTTCAAACGCACCCTGCGCAACGCCTGCGGACATTATAAGCTGCGGCAGGAAGATTATGCCCTTTTCAAAGTCCTCACCTATTTTATCAAGCGCAGGGATGAGGATATTATCGACTATCTCCATTGAATCGGTGGTCAAAAGCAGCTCCTCGGTGAGCTTTGCGCCCTCCGCTTTAAGTCCGTTCTTTACGCAGTACATAAGGTCATGCGATTCGCCGCCGACAGCTTTCGGAATTGGACTCGGCGGCGTTTTTTCTCCTGCATAAGCTGCAATAAAATCTACGGAATTGACATCTATCGCCGTCAGCAGGCGATATGCACGGACTGCACCTGTCATAGACGCAACGTTAGGGTTCATTATCGGCAGGTCAAGTCCGTTTGTAAGGCACATCTGCAGGAAATTGCAGTTGATAAGCTCACGGTTGGGCAGTCCGAACGAGATATTCGAAACTCCAAGCACCGTTTTCAGTCCAAGCTCTGTTTTTACTCTGTGCAGAGCCTCGACCGTTTTCATAACATTTGCCTGCTCGGCGGAAGCTGTGAGCGTTAAGCAGTCTATGAAGATATCCTCTTTCGGAATACCCATTTCAAGAGCCTTGTTCATAATACGCTCGGCAATTTCAAAGCGCTTTTCCGCAGTTTTGGGGATTCCTCCCTCGTCAAGCGTAAGTCCGACAACGGCGGCGCCGTATTTTTTAACGATAGGAAGTATCTTCTCCATTGAGCCTGCTTCGCCGTTTACGGAGTTTACGATAGCCTTGCCATTATAAACACGCAGAGCGGCTTCAATTACCTCGGGAATGGTCGAGTCTATCTGGAGCGGCAGGTCTGTAACGCCTTGGAGAGCCTTGACCGTACGCACCATCATAGCCTTTTCGTCAATTTCGGGCAGTCCGACATTTACATCGAGTATTTCTGCGCCTGCCTGCGACTGCTCTATCGCCTGACCGAGAATATAGTCGATATCGCCCTTGCGCAGAGCCTCCTTGAACAGCTTTTTGCCCGTCGGGTTGATACGCTCGCCGATTATCCTCGGCTGGTTGATAACAACGACCTTTTCTGCGGAGCAGACAGCTGCTTCTTTCTGCGGCGTGTTTTTCTCATATTTAAGCGTTGCAAGCGCATTTTTCAGCGCACGGATATAGTCGGGGTTTGTTCCGCAGCAGCCGCCCGTCAGTTTTATGCCGTATTTAACAAGCTTTGCGGCGCTTTCGGCGAACTCCTCGGGAGTGACGTCATATTCATTTGTAACGGGGTCGGGAAGACCTGCGTTCGGCTTTGCAACGATAGGAAGGCTTGTCCACTTGGAAAGCTCTTCGATAACGGGTGCAAACTCACGAGGCCCGAGTGAGCAGTTAACGCCTATCGCATCTGCGCCCAGACCTTCAAGCGTAAGCGCCATTGCGCCGACCGAACAGCCTGTAAATGTGCGCAGATTTTGCTCAAACGTCATTGTAACGATAACGGGAAGCTCGGAATTTTCCTTTGCCGCAAGCAGCGCAGCTTTAGCTTCGTAAAGGTCGGTCATCGTTTCGATAACGATAACATCTGCGTCCTTTCCTGCGAGCATTTCTTCCTTGAAATAGTCGTAGGCTTCCTCAAATTTGAGCGTTCCCGTCGGTTCAAGCAGCTGACCTATCGGACCTATATCAAGCGCAACAAGAGCCTTGTCGCCTGCTGCTTTTTTTGCGTTGCTTATTGCGGCGGAGATAAGCTCGTCAACGGTTTTTCCCGTTTCCGCCATTTTATAGGCATTCGCACCGAACGTATTCGCATAAACTATCTGCGAGCCTGCGTCAACATAAGCCTTATGCACCGATGTGATAAGCTCGGGGGCGTTGATATTCAACAGTTCGGGAACTTCGCCCGTTTTAAGTCCGCTTTTCTGCAGCATCGTTCCCATGCCGCCGTCAAGAAAGACAAACTCGTTATCGTTCAAAAGCTTGTAAAAGCGTTCTTTTTTAGTCAATTTGTACACCTGCTTCCTCTTTTTCGGAATTCGCACCGTTCCCTCATCGAGCATACGGCGCACCCTCTGCGTTTTTTCTCTATCGGTTCAGCCGACAGTCCTATGACCGCCGTTACGGATTTTCTCGGTATCATTATAAAGCTTTCGTTCACGTTCAGTCCGATAGTCCGTCCTGCGTTCACGACCTCGACAAACTTTTTCTGACAGTCGATGGGCAGATCGCCGTAACCGGGAGAAAATCTCCATGTCATGTTCATATCGGGAAAGCTTTTGCGGATATCTTCTTCAGCTTTGTCACATATATACTCAATAGCGCAGCCTGCCATTGCGTCAATGACAACAGCCGCCGCCATATTTGATACCTGCTCCCTGCGTATAAGCACATCAACGTCCGAGCCTATCGTTGCACAGAGCAAGACTGCCTTTTCACACCCCGAAAGGTGTGAGCATATATCTTTGCCCGTCATTTCAAGGGTGCAGCCGTTTAAAACGACCCTTTCGCCGCTGTTTTCGGCAATATCAAAAACACGGTAGATGTATTTTCCTTTTGCCGCAGCAATAAGCTTTTCTTCGCATATATCCATAAGCGCAGTAAGGTTTTCATCGGGTGTACTTCCGCCTGCGGCAAGATAGCGCAGAGCCTCGCTGCGGTTTATGACTTCGATTTTTACGGTATTCATTTTTTCTTCCTTTGAGTTCAAAAATGCAGAGAACGCTATTACGTCCTCTGCATAAAATTATCAATCAAACGGATTTTCCGTTTTGTAGAGCATACCCTTAGGCTGATTGAAGCCGATGCTCTGCACTCCGAGGTAACGGAACACGTTGAAAAGCGCTTTTCCGTTGTGGGAGAACGTTACCGCGCCGTGGTGAGGGAAACGTCCCTCGATAAGAACGTGACGGTAGAATCGTCCCATTTCCTTTATAGCGAAAACTCCGATGCCGCCGAAGGAACGTGTCGCAACGGGGAGAACCTCACCCTCTGCAACGTAGGCTTTAAGCTCTGCATCAGCATTGCTCTGAAGACGGAAAAATGTTATATCGGAAGGAGCGATGTCGCCCTCAAGCGTACCTCTTGTGATGTCGGGTTCCTTGTCGGGTTCAAGTCCTCTGTGCATGATAAGCTGGTACTTCATTTCCTTTGAGGAAAGCTTTTCTGCGGCTGTGTTTCCGCAATGGAAGCCCATAAATGTATCGGTAAGGGAGTAATCGAACTTACCCTTTATCTCGCTGTTGTAAAGATCGGCAGGAACGGTGTTGTTGATGTCGAGAAGCGTTACAACATCGTCCGAAACACATTGACCGATGAATTCGCTCAAAGCGCCGTAGATATCGACCTCGCAGGCGCAGGGGATACCCTTTGCCGTAAGGCGGCTGTTAACATAGCAGGGAACAAAGCCGAACTGGGTCTGGAACGCAGGCCAGCACTTGTTTGCAAAAGCAACGTATTCTCTTGAACCCTTGTGGCTCTCTGCCCAGTCAAGGAGAGTTATCTCAAACTGCGCAAGCTTGGGGAGAATGCCGGGCATCTTGTTTCCCGAGCCAAGCTCCGCTTCCATTTCCTTTACAACGCCGTTTATTCTTTCATCGCCTGCGTGAGCGTTGAAAGCAGCGAAAAGGTCAAGCTCGGAGTTCTCCTCAATCTCAACGCCGAGGTCGTATAGTCTTGCTATCGGCGCGTTGCAGGCAAGAAAATCCTGCGGACGGGGTCCGAATGTGATTATTTTAAGGCTTGCAAGACCCAAAACAGTCCTTGCAACGGGGATAAATTCTGCTATCATATCTGCGACCTCGTAAGGATTTCCCACGGGATATTCGGGTATGTAAGCTTTGACATTTCGCAGTCCGATGTTGTAGCTTGCGTTGAGCATTCCGCAGAAAGCGTCGCCTCTTCCGTCGATAAGATTGTCGCCGAACTCCTCTGCGGCTGCGGCAAACATAACGGGCAGGCCGAATTTCTTTGCAAGGAGCGTTTCGGCGGTTTCGGGGCCGAAGTTTCCGAGATATACGACAAGAGCGTTCACTCCTGCGTTTTTCAGATCGTCAAGAGCCGAGAGCATATCCTTTTCATTTTCGACTGTAACGGGACATTCGTAAATTTCAATGCCCTTTTCCTTGCAGGCTTTTACAACGTTGCTTCTTCTTGAAGCGGAAAGCGACTTCGGGAAGCAGTCACGGCTTACAGCCGCAATTCCCAGTTTTACAGCAGGCATATTTTTCATTTTACATCGGTCCTTTCAAAAAAAGGCGGCACAGAGCAATGCGCCGCCTCAGTTTATATTCAGCTTATTTGGTTTCGGGAGTATCGATAGCGACCTCGCTCTTAACGTCCTTTTCGGTAAGTTCGATCGCAAATTCCGTTGCATAGTAGCCGGGAACGTCGTTTACCGTATCGTATGTAAGCGTCATCGAGAAAACAAGGTCATAGCTGCTTGCGGATATCTTCTGGCTGTAAACAAGCTCCATGTCGATATCTTCCGTTCCGACCATTGAGCCGCCTGCGACAGAACCCTCGTCAACGCAATGCTTTTTTATAAGCTCTGCGGTCTTGTTGTTGAAGTATTCCTCTGCAACTGTCCTCTCGATAAGGCAATGCACTTCTTCGCTGTAACCCTTGAGATAAATCTCTTCATCGCCCTTCTGTGTTCTGAAATTATATGTGATAATAGAATCATCGGCATAATAATACATATCCTCGGGCGGAACGAGCGCGGCAAGATCTATCATAAGGTCGGTATCGGTGTTTACGCTCCAAATTGTAGTATCGTCCTCCCAGTAGAGTTCAACTCCGTCCGGCTGCATGGAAACTATCTTGGTAAGCGGCATACCGATCTTGATTTTTGTTAATATTCCGTTATACGCGTTTTCCGCAGGTGCTTCTTCTCCGCAGGCAGCTAAAAGGAAAACGCAGGTGAGCATAGAAAGCAAAACCGAAATTACTCTTTTCATCGTTGTCAACCGTCCCTTATATTTAATTTATTGTATAAACTGCACAATATAACGTTTAAGGGGAACAGCTTTCCCTAAAAATCGGCGTAAACGTTTTAAAGGCACATATATCTGCATTTACCCTATATTGTAATACAAAACTGAGAAAAAGTCAACGAAAAAATCAAATTTTCTATTGAAGAAAAAATTTAATTATGATAAAATAAAGAAAAAGGCGATAGAGATGTTCTTCGCCGAAATCCGTTTGGAAAGCTCTGAACGGCGCCTGTTTAAATTATAACCGGAAAGGAAGTTACACAGCAATGTCCGATTTCAACACAAGAAAAGATAAGGTTTTTGACGCTTACGAAAAGCTTATCACACGCAAAAATGAAAAGACCGATTATATGGGAGGCGTTTACGACCGTTACAAGTACCCCGTACTTACAGCCGACCACGCTCCCGTTATATGGAGATATGATCTTGACCCCGAAACAAACCCCTTCTTTATGGAAAGGCTTGGCATAAACGCAGTCCTCAACTCGGGCGCTATCGAGCTTGACGGCAAATACTACCTCGTTGCAAGAGTAGAGGGAAACGACAGAAAGTCGTTCTTCGCTGTTGCCGAGAGCGACAGCCCCGTTGACGGCTTCCGCTTCTGGGATTATCCCGTACTCCTCCCCGACACGAACCCCGAAGAAACCAATGTTTACGATATGCGCCTTACAAAGCACGAGGACGGCTGGATATACGGAGTGTTCTGCTCCGAGAGCAAGGATACTTCCTCAAACGACCTTTCGGCGGCGGTTGCTCAGGCAGGTATCGTCCGCACAAAGGATCTTAAAACATGGGAAAGACTTCCCAACCTTAAATCAAAATCTCCGCAGCAGAGAAACGTTGTTCTCCACCCCGAATTCGTGAACGGAATGTACGCTTTTTACACCCGTCCGCAGGATGATTTCATTCAGACAGGCTCGGGCGGCGGAGTATGCTTCGGACTTGCAAAGGATATCACCCACGCCGAGATATGCACCGAGGAAACGGTCATCTCACCGAGAGTTTACCACACTATCACCGAGGTAAAGAACGGCGCAGGTGCAGTTCCCATCAAAACTCCGAAGGGCTGGATCCACATTGCCCACGGCGTAAGAAACACCGCAGCAGGTCTTCGCTATGTTATCTATGTGTTTGCAACCGATCTTAACGACCCCTCAAAGCTTATCGCGTCACCCTCGGGACTTTTCATCGCTCCCCACGGCGGCGAAAGAGTCGGCGACGTTTCCAACGTTGTATTCACCAACGGCGCAATTGCCCGTGAAAACGGAGATGTTTACATCTACTACGCTTCCTCCGACACAAGAGTTCACGTTGCTTCGACTACTATTGAAAAGCTTATGGATTATACATTCAACACTCCCTCCGACCCTCTGCGTTCCGTTGACTGCGTAAAGCAGAGATACGAGCTTATCTCCAAGAACCTCGAATATATGAAAAATCATAAAGATTAAAAGCATTATCGCATAAAAATTTAAAAAAGACTTTATTTTTTCCAAAATTTGAGTTATAATAGTATTTGAACTCACGGAAAAAGGAAAAACGCCGACCGTTATATCCGTTCGGCGTTTTTTATTTTAATGATATAAGGAGATAAACGCTATGAAAGACGGTTTTATCCGATGTGCCGCAATTACCCCCGATATAAAAGTCGCAGACTGCGAACACAACGCCGGGCAGATAATAAAGCTTGTAGGACAAGCTGCCGAAATGGACGTTTCTGCCGCTGTTTTCCCCGAGCTTTGCATAACGGGCTACACCTGCGGTGACCTATTCCTGCACAAGGCATTGCTTGACAGCGCAGAAAATGCACTTATAAAAATTGCAGAGGAAACCGCGGCTCTTGATATGATTATTTTTGTCGGACTGCCCGTTTCGTTCGGTGGAAAGCTCTACAACTGCGCCGCTGCCGTAAAGGGCGGACAGATTCTCGGCTTTGTTCCGAAGATAAACATTCCGAATTACAGCGAATTTTACGAGGCTCGGCACTTCGTTTCGGGAAAGGACGCTTACGGCGAGATAGAACGCTTCGGCGGCGCGCCGATAGGACAGCTTTTGTTTGAAAGCAATATCGAGGGATTGACGTTCGGCGTTGAGATATGCGAGGACCTCTGGGTATCAAATCCGCCCTCGGGCGACCTTGCGGCGGCAGGTGCGACCGTTATCTGCAACCTCTCCGCTTCGGACGAGGTGATCGGCAAGGGCGAATACCGCAAGCAGCTTGTAAAATCGCAGTCGGCACGGCTTATCTGCGGCTATATCTACGCTGACGCAGGCATCGGAGAATCCACGCAGGATATGGTTTTCAGCGGTCATAATCTTATCTGCGACAACGGAACTCTCCTTGCCGAGAGCAAAAAATTCACCACGGGCATAACCTATTCCGAAATAGATATACATCGTATCGACAGCGAACGCCGCAGAATGAACACCTTTCCGCAGTTCTCCGACCGTGAATACTGCCGCGTAAAATTCAGCCTTACACCGAAGGATATCACGCTTTCACGCAAATACGAGCCTATGCCGTTCGTTCCGAGCGATAAGATCGACCTTGCGTCACGCTGCGAGGAGATCTTGACCATGCAGGCAACGGGATTGCTGACAAGGCTTCGTCATATAGGCTGCAAAAACGCAGTTATCGGGCTTTCGGGCGGTCTGGACAGCACCCTTGCGCTTATAGTCACCGTCCACGCCTTTGATATGCTCGGACTTGACCGAAAGGGCATAACCGCAGTCACAATGCCCTGCTTCGGCACGACCAAGCGCACCAAGAGCAACGCCTGCAAGCTTGCCGAGGCTTACGGCGTTACGCTTAAAGAGGTCGACATTTCCGCCGCTGTCCGTCAGCATTTCGCCGATATCGGACAGAGCGAGGACGACCACGATGTCACATACGAAAACGGTCAGGCTCGTGAGCGTACCCAAGTCCTTATGGACATAGCGAACAAGCAGAACGGCATTGTTATCGGCACGGGCGACCTTTCCGAGCTTGCTTTGGGCTGGGCGACCTACAACGGCGACCATATGTCGATGTACGGCGTAAATGCGTCCGTTCCGAAGACGCTTGTGCGCCACCTCACCGCTTATGAGATGAACACGACCGCCGACAAAGAGCTTGCCGCCGTGCTTGCGGATGTTCTCGATACACCCGTTTCCCCCGAGCTTCTGCCGCCGAGCGATGGTGAGATATCGCAGAAAACAGAAGATATTGTCGGCCCTTATGAGCTGCACGACTTCTTCCTTTATTACTTTGTCCGCTGCACGTTTTCGCCCGAAAAGATATTCCGACTTGCAAAAACGGCTTTTAACGGAAAATTTGATGATGATACCATTAAAAAGTGGCTCGGTATATTTATGCGCAGATTTTTTACGCAGCAGTTCAAGCGCTCCTGCCTGCCCGACGCTCCGAAGGTCGGCAGCGTAACGCTTTCGCCGAGGGGAGATCTCCGTATGCCGTCCGACGCTTCAAACGCGGCATTTAAGGTATTATTTTAAGGTAACTTATTTCGCAGAATTTAAAAAAGTGAAATTATTGCAATAAATTCGGTAAAATAAAATCATTGCTTTTTTGTAAATATTGCTGTATAATTTAGACAGTAAGTTCAGTAAATTAAATTCCTAACTTTTATCTCTTTTCTTTTTTAAAATGTTTTTGATGAATAAAGCAGACGATTTGACGCGTCTGCTTTTTTCCTTTTTTTTGGGGGGAAAATCACATAAAACATATCATTCAAATAGAATTTTTATGTATAATCTTATTATTTCTTTTATTTCGTCACATTCAACATATACTGCGGTAACATATTTCTCAAAACGACAAAAATTATACTGTTTAAGTGCAATTACTTGACTTGAAACCAATTTTGTATATAATTGAATTAGAACATATTTATTGCTTCACGGGGGAACATATTTATGGCAAAAATTCGAACAACAATCAAAACAAAAATAATTCTTTTGGCGACCATTTTATCGGGGTTTGGAATGCTTGTTCTTACAATTGCAGCTGCAGTTTCCATCTTTGCGCTGTCGGAAGATAACGCGACCGATTCGATACTTGAAGTCGTAGATGTCGCTGCCGAAAAGGCTTCATGGGAGGTGCGCTCCTACCGCAATATTGCCGCCGATCTCGGCGTGGATGAAATATTGTGCGACCCGAATTCGACCGACGCTCAAAAGAATGAGATCCTTACCAAAAGAGCCGAACAATACGGCCTTCAGCGCTGTAATTTCATCTTTTCAGATGGTATGGGCATTGACGGAAACGACTATTCCGACAGAGAATATTTTAAGGCTGCGATGAACGGTGAGGATATGGTTTCCAAACCGCTCGTTTCCAAGAAAACGGGCAAGCTTACTATTATCGTTGCCGCTCCGCTCTGGGAAAACGGCATAGTCGGCGGAAAGCCGATAGGCTGCGTTTATGTCGTTCCGAATGAGGAATTTCTCAATGATATAGTTCGTTCAATAGATTACGGCGAACAAGGTGCTGCTTTTATACTTGCAGAGGACGGCTGCCTTATTGCCGACAATGATTCGGAAAATATCAAAAATGACATTAATTTCAACGAAATGGGCGGAAGCATGGCAGAGCTTGCCGAGAAGATGGCTTCCGGCGAAACAGGTTCCTGCAAACTTTCTGTTTTCGGCGAAAATATGTATGTCGGCTATGCTACAATCCCCGATACATTCGGCTGGACGATAGCTGTTACCGGTCCTGTTTCCGAACATCTTGCCAAAGCTAAAATAACAATTGTTGTTATGCTGTTGATCCTTGCCGTAGTTGCCGCTAACGCGGGTATTATTGCTGCTGTCCTTGGAAAGAAGTTCGGCGATCCAATCAAGAAATGCACCGACAGAATTCTTCTTCTCTCTCAGGGCGATCTTACTTCCGAAGTTCCCGAAATTAATTCGGATGACGAAACCTTGCTGCTTGCTCACGCTACAAAAACGGTTGTTGAAAGCCTTAACAGCATTATAAAGGATATCGGCAGAATTCTTGAAGCGATCGCAGCCGGAAATCTTGCTGTCGATACCGAAATCGGAAGCGAATTTTACATCGGCGACTATTCAAAGCTCCTGCAGGATATTAACCTTATCAAAGACAACCTTAAAGACACAATGTACAACATCAGCAATGCCGCAGATCAGGTTTCCGCAGGTTCAGAGCAGGTTTCCGCAGGTGCGCAGGCTCTCTCGCAGGGTGCAACGGAGCAGGCTGCCGAGATCGAAACTCTTGCACAGAGGATACACGATATATCCGAGCAGATATCCGCTAACTCGGTCAACTGCAGCGAGGCAAGAGAGCTTGTAAAGACATCCGCAGATTCGGTCAAGACTGCCAACGAGGATATGACCCGTCTTACCGAGGCTATGTCCAATATTGATGAAACTTCGCAGCAGATAAGCAACATCATCAAGACTATCGAAGATATCGCATTCCAGACGAATATCCTCGCACTCAACGCAGCTGTCGAAGCCGCAAGAGCAGGTGAAGCAGGCAAGGGCTTTGCGGTCGTTGCCGATGAAGTAAGAAATCTTGCTTCAAAATCCGCAGAAGCTGCAGGCGGCACGGAGGCTCTCATTGCTAAGACAGTCGAAGCCGTTAAGCACGGTACTGAGATAACTTCCGAAACCGCAAAGTCGATGCTCGAAGTAGCAGGGCTTACCGAAAAGGTCGAAGCTATCGTTCTCGGCATTGCAGACGCGAGTGACAGCCAGTCCGAGGTCATTGACCACATTACAACAAGCATTGAACAGATATCCGGCGTTGTTCAGACCAACTCCGCGACCGCTGAGGAGAGCGCCGCTTCCTCCGAGCAGCTGTCAAGTCAGGCTACGATGCTCAACGATCTTGTCGGCAAATTCCAACTGTAATTAAAAAAACAAACCGCCTGCGGTAAGCTTTCCGCAGGCGGTTTTTGCGTTTACTTTTCGATTGCTTTGAGAGCGGAGCAGATGATATCCGCAGTTCCGTCAATGCCGAAAGCTTCGCTGTTGAGCGTTAAATTATAGCTTTCGTGCGCCGACCATTTTTTATCGGTGTAAAAATCGTAATAGAGCTTGCGCTGCTTGTCGTGGCGCCTTATCTTAGCCGCAGCCTCGGATTCGCTTATCTTGTCGCGCTCCATTGTACGCTTTATGCGCGCTTCAAGCGGTGCATAGATGAACACCGTCAAAAGCTCGCAGTCCGCATTGCGGAGGATATAGTCCGAGCAGCGGCCGACAATGACAGCGTCCTCCGTTTTTGCAATTTCCTTGATGATATCGCTCTGAACGTTGAAGATCGCGTCGTTCGTGCAGAGATTTATGCCCATAGCCGCGCCCGACTGGCTCATTGCCGCATAATACCACGGATTTGCAGCCTTTTCATCCGCGTCCTTTACAACGCTGTGGCTCATTCCGCTTTTTTCAGCCGCAAGGTCGAGCAGCTTTCTGTCATAATATGCAAAGCCGAGCTTTTCTGCAAGCTTTTCACCGATGATATGTCCTCCGCTTCCAAACTGACGGCCGATAGTTATTATTTTTTTACTCATAGTATCTCCTCCTTTTAGAGAAATCTCTTCATATTTTGATTATATCACAAATGCACATATTTTGCAAGTGTTTATATATATAAATTGTATATTATACCATACATTGACCCAAACTTTCGTGCAAAATTGCTTTATTTCGTCATTTTGTATATTGTAAAAAAGAGCCTGCGATGATATAATTATAAGGCTGCCGGTTATAGCTATGCCGGTTTTGATATACATATTTTAAAGGGTGAAACATAAATGGACAGCACAAAACTTTCGGAATATAAATTCACCGATGGCCTGCGCGACGGGATACCGATAGGACTGGGATATCTTTCCGTTTCGTTCAGCTTCGGCATCGCAGCCGCAGGAAAAGGCGTTTCTATCTTTTCCGCCTTGCTTATCTCAATGACGAACCTTACCTCAGCAGGTCAGCTTGCAGGACTCGGCATAATCGCCGCAGGCGGAACGCTTATCGAAATGATACTTACGCAGCTTGTCATAAATATGCGCTATGCGCTTATGAGCATTTCGCTTTCGCAGAAGCTCGACAGCAGCTTTACAGTCGGACAGCGGCTCGGTACATCGTTCGGAATGACAGACGAGATATTCGCAGTCGCCGCAGGGAAAAAGGGCGATATCGGCGTAAAATATATGTACGGACTGATACTTATACCGTTTTTGTGCTGGAGCCTCGGTACGTTTCTCGGCGCAGCCGCAGGAGAGATACTCCCCGATATGCTCAAATCTGCTCTCGGTATCGCAATATACGGAATGTTTTTAGCGATATTCATACCGCCTGCAAGAAAATCGGTCGGCGTGTTCTCGGTCGTTGCCTTTTCCGCAGCAATGAGCTGCTGCTTTAAATATATCTCAATTTTTTCGGGGATATCGAGCGGCTTCTCTATCATTATATGCGCCCTTACAGCATCTGTCTTAGGCGCGCTTATCTTCCCGAAAAAGGAGGACGAGGACGATGCTTGACTCGAAAATGCTTTTGTATATCCTTGTAATGGCACTTGTCACATATCTTATCCGAATGATACCGTTTGTGCTGTGCCGAAAGAAGATACAGTCGAAATTTCTGCGGAATATGCTTTACTATGTGCCGTATGCGGTGCTTGGCGCAATGACAATACCTGCGATACTGTATTCAACATCGAGTATGATATCGGCAGTTGTAGGACTTGGATTGGCATTATTCTTTGCGTTCAGGAATAAATCGCTTATAGTCGTTGCCGCAGCAGCGTGTGCAGGTGCGTTTGTAACGGAATTAATAATGAGTTTGGCGATATAAAACTGTCACAGTATAAATTCCACATTAAAAATAATTTCAATTTCCGCATTGAATAACTAAAAAAACGGACTTTGCACGTCCTCAAAAAGAAATCCGTGCAAAGTCCGTTTTATTTTATAATATATTATTCTTCAGCGTCAAGCGTAAGCTCAATGTCGACATTTCCGTCGTTTCTTGCGAGTGTTAATGTCATCTTTTCGCCTGCCTTATGCTTGTTCTTGATCTTGACAAGCTCATCCATTGAGGAGATATCCTGACCGTCTGCTTTTACTATGACATCGCCCTCTTCAAGTCCTGCTGCTTCTGCGCAGGAGCCGGGTTCTACCGATGCTACAAGTACGCCGCTCTTGACCGGAAGATTATAATAGCGCTTTACTGCTGCGGTGATCTCCGTTCCGGTTATGCCGATCTTGGGTGTTGTGTTCTTGACCGTTCCCGTTGTCATAAGCTCGTTAAGGATCGGGAGCGCATCGGTGATCGGAATTGCAAAGCCTACGCCGTCAACGCTGGAGCTTGCTATCTTTGAAGATGTGATGCCTACTACCTGACCCATACTGTTGAGGAGAGGGCCGCCCGAGTTGCCGGGGTTTATTGCGGCGTCTGTTTGAAGAAGTGTCATTGTTGCTGTGCCGCCTGCTACTTCGACGCTCATTTCTTTATTAAGTCCCGAAATGATACCGTCCGAAGCGGAAAGTCCCAAACCGAGAGGATAACCGAGCGTGATAGCCTTATCGCCCATTTCAAGTGTGCTTGAATCGCCTATTTCGGCAGGAGTAAGGCCCGAAGCTTCTATTTTAAGGACTGCAAGGTCGGTATTTGCGTCACAGCCTATGATCTTTGCTTCATACTCTGTTTCATCGTTCAAAGTTACCGTGACCTTGTCAGCCTTTATGACCTCGGTCTGATAATTTGAACCGCCGAAGTTATAGAAATTATCGAAGAAATCGCTGAACGGGTCATAGCCGTTGGAATTGTTGCTTACGCTTGTTTTAACTTCCGTTGTGATAACGTGAGCATTGGTGACGATATAACCGTCCGCGCTGAAGATGATGCCCGTACCGGTGCTTGAACCGCCTGCCTGAGTAAATGCCGAGGAAACGAGGACAACGGAGGGCTTAACCTTTTGGATAACGTCCTTTGTAGTCATCTCGCCGCTTGTACTCGGTTTTGCTCCGAGGGCGGAAGCTGTATTGCCGGAATTTGTGTCCGAAGTGTTAGTTTGAGTAAAAGCTGTGGGAGCTTCCGTCTGAACCGAAGCCGACGCGCTTACATTTTCGTTTGAACGTGCAAGGTAAGCTCCGCCGTAGCCAGACGCACCGCCGATAATTACTACTGCAAGCAGTCCTGCAATTATCTTTCCTGCGCCGCCCGACTTCTTGGGAGGCTTCTGCTCAGGGTCGTTAGGAACAAATCCGCCGTTTGAATAGGTATAGTTATCAGAATCGTACATATAAATGCCGCCTTTCAATATCATCTGTTTCTATCGGTTTCCCGATTACTGTTATTATTGTAAAGCATCTATGTGTGAAAAATGTGAAATAAATTTGAAAATGCAATAAAAGAAAAACAGGCGGTTATTTCACATTTTACAGAAATACCGCCTGCAGTATTATTTCATAAGATATTGAGCCTTTTTCACAAGCTCTCTGAATTCTGCTTTGTATTCGTCACCGGAATAATTATAGTTGTCAAGCAGCGCAAAAATTGAATCGAAGCTCGCTGTTCCCTTGTACTCACTGTCACGCAGGACAAGTCCGAACTCTGCGGCAGCCGCAGCAAAATTCATATCGGGCGACATCTCTGCGCTGTCAACATTCGCTTCGGTGACGGGATATACAAGCAGCTTGCTCTCGTTTCCGTCAGGTTCCTTGTAGCGTATAGAGGTCGTGAGGAACTCGCCGTTCTCAACGCCCTTTACTTCGTCCTGATATTTAAGGTCTGAGGAGGAGAACTCCATCGGACTGTCGTTGAAAACCAGTTCATAGAGCGCCGTAACGCTGTGACCTGCGCCTATCTCGCCCGAATCCTTTGTATCGTCCTCAAAATCCTCGTTCGCAAGCGCTCTGTTCTCATATCCGATAAGGCGGTAGCCCTTTATATATGCAGGGTTAAACTCGACCTGAATTTTTACGTCCTTTGCGGCGGTGAAAAGCGTTCCGCTCATCTCTTCAACAAGGACGCGCTTTGCTTCACGCTCGCTGTCGATATAGGAATAGTTGCCGTTTCCGTTGTCGGCAAGAGCCTCCATTTTGTTATCCTTGTAATTGCCCGTGCCAAAGCCCAAAACGGAGAGATAAACGCCGCTCTCACGCTTTTCCTCAACAAGCTTTGTCAGCTCGCTCTCGCTTGAAATGCCGACATTAAGGTCGCCGTCCGTTGCAAGGATAATGCGGTTGTTTCCGCCCTCGATAAAATGCTTCGCCGCGATTTTATATGCCGTGTTAATGCCGTCTGCGCCTGCGGTAGAGCCGCCTGCTTCAAGCGAATCTATCGCGTCAAGGATAGCCTGCTTATCGTTTCCGTCGGCGCCGTCAATAACAACGCTGTCCGTGCCTGCATAAGTCACGATAGAAACTCTGTCCTTTGCGGTAAGGTTTTCCGTAAGCATTGAAAATGACTTCTGCACAAGCGGAAGCTTTTCATCGCTGAACATCGAACCGCTGACATCTATAAGAAAAACAAGATTCATCGCAGGACGCTCGGAAAGATCAATATCCTTTGAATGAAGACCTATGCGCATAAGCTTGGTTTCGTCATTCCACGGACAATCCGCAATCTCGGTCGTAACCGAGAACGGCTCTCCCTCGTTCGGCTGTGGATAATCATAGCTGAAATAGTTGAGTATCTCCTCAATACGGATAGAATCCTGCGGAATAGTAAGGTCATAGCCGTATTCAAAGCTGTCGTTTATCATTCGGCGCAGATTTGTATAGCAAGCCGTGTCAACATCAATGGAAAACGTTGAAAGTGGGTCGGAAGGCGTGCTTTTATAGGAGTTTTCCTTGATAGAATTATACTCCTCGGTGTTGAATTCAACTTCTTCAAATAAAGCTTCGTCAACCCCGTCTGCCGTTCCTGCCGGAACGGTTGTCATATAATTACCATTCTGCATTGCTGCTCCTGTTTCCATCATTCCCGTATCGGATTCCATACTGCTTCCGCAAGCGGAAAACATAACCGCCGTAAATATGACCGAAAATACGAATGCCCAATTTCTTTTAAATGTTGTTTTCATAAAGTCATTCCTCCAAAAGCTTCTGCCATTTTGATAAAAGCTCTGCATAGCCTTTATAGCTGAACTTCATTCTGTCATAGAAAAAATCATCGGGATACTGTTTCGGGCAGGTTATTTCAAATGCGCTTTCATCGTTAAGGCTTTTCCAGCCGTTGTAGAAAACCATTCCCTTGTCAAGAGTGATCTCGATCTGCGGAACGCTTTCCACAGCCGTGCGCAAGCCGTTCTCCGTCTGCTTTAACGGAACAAGATATTCACGGTTTAAAAGCATTGGGATATCCGAATCGCTTGCGATAGTGAGCAGTTCTTCATCCGCACCGGCGTTTCCGTAGGTTTCGACCGCCCTCAGCTCGTAGTAAATACATTCCTCGCCGGCATAAACATTTTCCACAATGCCGTCAACAAAGCATACCGTTTCGGCAAGCACCGAATCCTCGTCAAAAAGCGTTCCGTCCGAACCTTTTCCGCGAAGTCCCGTGTCAATGCCTTCCGCAAGGTCAAGCGCGCTGTAATCAAGCTGAGTTCCCTCCGCCGAACCCACATATTCGGGAAGTGCCGCCATGTCATTGTCCTGCTGTTCATCTTCATAAATTTCTTCATCTGCGCACTCATCGCTTGCTTCTTCAAAGGCTTCATCGTTTTGAACGAAGGTCGCATTGTCCGATGCGCTTTTCATATTGCCTAAGTACGGTGAGAACGCAAACGGAAGTATTATCGCCGCCGCTGCACACACGGCAGCCGCTCCGAGGCATCTTTTAAGGGCGATATTATGCCTTTTCACGGTCGGCTGTTCCTCTGCGGCTTTCTTTTCCGTCAGTCCATCCTCAATTCTTTCCCAGAGCTTATCCATGTCGGGCGCTGCTGCCTGTCTTGAAGCTTTATAGAGCTTTTCCGCTTCCTTTCTCGTCATAAAGCCGCACCCCCTTCAAGATTTTTTCTGAGTTTTTCAACTGCCGCACGGTATTTCCACGCAACGGTTCCCATAGGTTTTTTTAGTATAATGGCAATGTCCTTGAACGTCAATCCCTGAACAAGCTTCATCTCCAGAACCTCACGTTCGGAGTCGGAAAGTCCGTTCAAGGCTTCGCTCACGGTGATATTTCCGATGACCGAACCTTCGGTGTCGTCATTGCTGCGAATGCTTTCGGAAAGCGGCGTTTCATCGTCCTTCTCTTCGTCAAGAGTAAGCATCTCACGCCGATTTTTCCGTATGTAGTCCACCGCCATGTTCCGCGCCGCAGCAGCAAGCCATTTTTTATGCCCTCTGCCGCCCTTGAACGCATCGGCAAGCTTGTCCCACAGCTTTAGGAAAAAATCGGACGTCAGATCCTCGGCGCTGTACGGCTCCTTTGTCACCGAAAGCATCACCGAATAGATGAATTTTCCGTATTCTTTGTATATTTCACGCAATCCGCCCTTGTCGCCGCTGCATATCCGGTTTATGCAGTCTTCAAAAAGGCTGTCGGTCATCTTTATCACCCCTCTTTTGTATATACGTTTTTAAAAGAATATATTTATGGCAAAAACTGCACAAATAGAGCAGATACATTTTGTTGATTTCAAACAATATCAATAATATCCGAAAGCTCGGCGCATAAAGTACATTCAAAGCCCTGCGCATTGTCGTTATGTACAAGTATCGCAGGAATACCGATGTTTGCCGCACCCTTTATGTCGCTTTGCGGATTGTCCCCGACCATAAAACAGCGTTCGGGATTTCCTGCCCTTTCAAGCGCGATCTCAAATATCTCACGCCGAGGTTTGTCATACCCGACCTGCGCCGAGATGATCATTCCGTCAAAATATTTCGCAAGACCTATTTTTTCCATAGTGATATCCAGCTCGGGATAGTTGTTCGACAGCAGAAAATGCTTGTAACCTCTTTTTCGGAGCGTTTCAAGCGTTGGTATCGTATCGGCATATATATGATAATTCTCCGGTTCAAGCAGCGTTTTTCGGAAAAGCGGAAGAAGCGTTTTAGCTTCACTTTCCGTAATTCCGACAGCTTTATATACACGGAGTATATGCTCGAACGTATAATCCCACCATTTTTCGCCGACTAATTCGTGCATATCCTCATAGTAGAAATCCCACGAAAAGCCGTGCGACATAGGCGGACGTATCTCGTCAAGCGTGATGTCCTTATGTGAAGTGTAGCGCTGCAGACTGCGGTAAAGCGAGCCGCTCCACAGATGCTCGGAATAGACGAGCGTTCCGTCAAAATCCCAGAAAATCGTTTTATTCATAGTTCACCTTAAAAAAACAGCCTGAGATTGAAGTGTCAGGCTGCTGTTTTTATTTCAAAATATTTAGTCCGTAGTTTCGGCAAAGGTCTTCCAGTCCGCTCGGATATATCATGCCGAGCGGAGATATTTTGAAGCCGTCCCCATCGCGAAGAAGCTCCAGTCCGACCACCGTTCCGACATCAAGCGGCTTCGGAAGCATGAAAATATAGTTCGTGCCGTCCGAAAGCTTTATTGATACGGCAGGATTGGAAAGGTCGCTGAAATTCAGTCCGAGAGGGTTTTTATATATCGAATACGCAATGTCGATCTCCTCAACATCGTGCGGTATCAAATCAAATGTGATATGGAAAACCTTTTTATCGGGCGCATTGAGCAGCTTTACTCCGCCGCCGAGCGAATGGTCGTTGCCGAAGAAAACGAACCTGTCGTTCTGCGTTACCGTTCCCTCGGAATTTGCCATAAATGCAAACGCGTCGACCTCCATCGGGAAGTCCTTGTTATCATACAGAAGCTCTATCTGTGCCGTAGGAGCGTCCGCCTTGACAAGCATTCCTCGCTCGATTATAAGCAGCTGTTGTGCCTTTTTCTCTTCGTAAGGCATCGGCGCAAGCAGGACTTCTTCCGCGTCATCCTCTTCGGGATAGATAACGCCCGGTTCGCCGCTTTCCTCCTCACTCGGCGCAGGCTCCGATTCATAAACAAGCCTACCGTCTTCATAGTCAAAAGCGTTAAGGATAGCCTCGCCCGATATGAATATCCTGCGGCTCACCGCCGTTTCTATCGCAAGCTCGCCGTAAAGCACAGTTCCGCTTTTCATCGGCTCTATTTCAATTTGAACGGTGTTTTCACCCTCGGTAAGCTCAGAGTTAAGAATGTTTACTCCGCTTGCATACGAAACAAAACGTGCTGCTGTCGGCAGTTCAAATCTAACGCAAATGCAGCAGCGCTCTTCTGCAGGGAATTTTCCGACCGCAATAACGCCCGTAATGCCGAAATAGCCTTCTTCTCCCGAAATCCCGATAACTTTTCCGCTGACATTTACGCCGTTAAAGCTTGTTCCGCCGCAGGCCGAACAAATCGCTGTTCCGCACCTCGGGTTTGTAAGCTCTATCTGCAGATCGTTTATCTCAACATCGGGCGCATTTATCGTCAGGACAGTTCCTTTGTCGGATAAAAGCGTGGTTTTGTTTCCGAATATCCTGCAGGGAACGCCCACCGTGAAATTGCCCTCGAATTCACCCGAAGGAAGACGGACTTCTCCGTTCATGTCCGGAGAGTTTAACAGCTTTTGAAGCTCTGTTCCGTTCACGAACGTACCTCCTTTGAAGTTATTTCACATTCCGAGCAGCTTTTCTTGCAAAGCTTGCCGAGCAAAAATGCGGCAAGTCCCGTTATAACTATATCAAGCAGCGCAGCACCGATAAATGCGGCTGAACCGAACTGCGCGCCAAAGTACATCATCGCAGCGGCAAGGATAAGCATCACCGCGCGGATAACCTCATAGCCTGCGGCTGCGCGCCTTATCTCGGCGGAACATTCCATGCTCACAGCCGCAGATTCAAGTCCATTGTATACTGTGCAGTCCGAGAATTCCTTTGCGGCGGCGCAGTTTTCGGACGAAGCATAGACCGTATCGGCATTTTCACATTCAAACACATCTTTTACATCGACCGCCGTAATGCCGACCGACTTTCCTGCCGATTTTGCGATCTCGATAAGCTGTCCCTTATCGCATTTTCCCGTGATTATCTTTACCTTTTTAAGCGCTTTTGCAGCCTCGTTCGGCAGCATTGCCGCAAGCTTTTCAAACGGCATCTCATCATCCGCGCCTGCGCTTGTAAGCGCCCTATCGGGGAGAGAAGCCTCGCTGTCCGAAACGAGCAGAACGGGTCTGCAGCCGTGTTCCGCAAGAGTTTTGTATGCATTTTCCGCGCTGCTGCGGCACTTTTCCCTTATCGTTATCATTCCGATAAAAGCCTTGTGACCGTCCCAAAGCTCGACTGCGTAGGCAATAACCCTGTTACCCTGAAATATAAGCTCCTCCGCAAGCGCTTTTACTGCGACCGCGGACGAGAAGCCCTTTTCCTTGCCCGAGCCGTCAAAACAGTTTTCGCAGCTGCTTATTATTTCGGACGGATCGCCGCGGAGAAAACGCTTGTAACCGTCAATTGAAAGCGTTCCCTTTACAAGTGCCGAGTTTATTTCAAGGTCGATCGTGCTTTTGAGCCGCTCCGCCATAAATGTCATTTCTGCGGCTTCATACGGGTCGGCGCTGATTATCCTGCCCTTGTTAACGAGCGCAGAGGTGTTCTCGGCTGCCGCCGTTGCTGCGATAGTTCCGAGAGGGTACGGTACCTCATAGAATTTAGAAACCGTTGTGCCGCTTCCGTCCGTGAAGCCCGTTACAACAGGCTTTCCGTCCGTGACAAAGCAGCGCTTGTCTATAAAAAAGATATCGCTTTTCGGCGCTAATGCTTTTATATCTGCGCCGTTGCGGCGAACCTCGGGCTTGCTCGCGGAAAGATAAAATCCGAGCGGATCTTTCAGTCCTGCTCCTGCCATAAGGACAAGTGCCGAGTAAAATGCGGCTTGTATCGGCAGCGACATCATTCCCTCGCCGTTTTTTTCTGCAGTATATGCGGCATAAAACGTCAGAGCCGCCGCTAAAACGGAACAAATTATTATACTAATCGTATATCCTTTAGAAGAAATTACTGCCTGTTTTGCATAACTGCCGCTGACCTCTGTGACCTTTAAAACGGCATACCCCGAGGTTACGAGCGTTCCGCGTTCAAGAGTGTATTCGCCCGTGATGTCCTCGTCAAGTTCATCGCTGCGGTGTCTGCGCACAAGGTCGGTCTTTCCGTCTTTTTCGATAGTGATATCACCCGTCTGGACGATTCCCTCGGCAGGAACGATATCACCTGCCATAAGGAGGACGTAATCCCCCTTGACGATATCCCCCGAGCAGACCTCCGTGACCGAGTTTCCGCAGCGGTAGACCTTGCATTTATTCCCGATGTTATGACTGCGCTTTTTATTCGTGCGGCTTTGAAGCGAGCTTTCCCACACGCAGCATACAAACACCGCCGCCGCTTCAAGCAGCACGGCAATAACGCAAGGAACTATGCTCCATAAACCGCTGCCGAACGAAAAAACTATCCCGAAGCAAAGGCAGCAAAGCAATACTATTATATACACCTTTACGGGAACTCTTCCGAAGCGCTCGGCAAAACGTCTGCCTGCAGTTTGAGCAGGAATATCCTTGATGCGGTTTGAGCCGAATTGTTTTCTGTGATTTTCAGCCTGATTATCAGTAAGACCGTTGAATGTCATAAATTATTTCATTCCTTTGACTATTGAAACCTTTATAAGTGAGCCGTTGTCCTCGCGGCAGGCACGGAACATCGTTCCGTCCGAAAGCTTTATCGCCTTTCCTGCAGGAACGGGACTTCCCATAGGCGACATCATTCCCGAAGCGTGGCTGTTGATAAGATACCACGAATTCTCGTGCGAGCATACATACGCTTCAAGCTCGGTATCAGCCTTTTCATCGGGGAAAATATCCGTGTGCGTATGCCATTTGAAAACGGGAGTATTGTTCTCGGCAATAAGGGTCGAATGCGGCCGCCATTGCCCTTTTCTGCCCCTCGACTGCGAATAAACGGAAAGCTGTACAATATCGCTTTTTACCCTTGTGCCGCAGAAAGGACATATAGGTTCATTTACATCACGGACGATAAACCATTTTTCATCGCAGTTCGGGTTTTCGCAGCGGTGGAGCATATCCCAAGCTTTGATAAGTCCTCTTTCCCATTCCATTGCCGTAGGGCGAAGCTCGGGGGCGTGAAGTCCGTCCACGAACGCGCGGAGAAACAACGCTTCAAGGTCGCTTCCGAGGTCGCTTATCGTCACATCAAGGTTCTCGGGACGGTTTGAGCGGTCGTTCGGATTCTCTATGAAAAGCGCCTCGGGGCCGAGAGCAAGAAAATCGTCCTTTTCCGCCGATTCGGTCGAAAATATCTTAGGCCCGATAAGCGGATGACGAAGCAGCAGATATTCATATATAAGCACCGCAAGAGCGTGAAGGTCGGTTTCCGAGCCCGGTATCCTGCGGTTGGGGTCGTTCTTGTCCAGCTCCATTGTAGCAAGGACTTCGGGGGCGATATAGCCGCGCGTTCCTGCGACTTCGGGTGGAAATATGCCCGGAACGACAAGCGAATCTATGTCAATAACAACGCAGTTTCCGCTTCTCGGGTCGATAAGGACATTGTTGTTGGAAAGGTCGGAATGGGCAAGTCCTGCCTGATGAAGCCTGCGTATCGAACGCGTAAGCAGCAGCGACATTTGGAGCATAGAACGGAAATCGCCCAGCTCCGACTTGTTTAAGAAGCGGCGGTTGCGAGATGTGAACCAGTTGCTTTTCTTGTCCTTGCCTTTAAGCTCCAAATAGTCGGACGCGCCCTCTCCGAAGAAGAAATCGGACGGATAGGACGGCGAAACAAGCCCAAATTCGGGCGAAACAACGATATCGGTGGGCCAGCAGAAACGCTTTTCAAAGTATGCCGCACGTTTTTCGTCCGTTCCGAGCGCGCCGCCCCTGCTCTCGGGGATAGTCGGATTGTACTTGCTTATGATAGCCTCGATACGGCGGCGCATATTCGCGTCAACCTTTGACGGGTCGTTGAAAAACTGCACAACATACGACTTGTCGGGAGCAAAATATGTATATTTCATTCCTCCGCGCGGAGGATTGTCTGTGATAACATAAGGGAGCTTCCTGCCGCTTGCAAGGATAGCTTCTCCGATCCTGTTCACTTTTTACTGTACCCCTTTCGGACTGATAACAACGAGTGTTCTGTCATCAAACGAACCTCTCTGAGAGTAATTGTCAAGCCAAACCTTGAGCCGTTCGCTGCGGCTTTCGGCAAGCGTTATCCCGAACGCTTCGAGCGAGGATTTGTGCATAAGCTCTCCGAAGCGCTCACCCCATATCTGTTCAAGAGTAAGCTCGTTTTTCTCCGCAATATTTTTTGCATAAGCAAGCGAAACCTCAACGCTGCTGTCGTTTACCCACGGATAGCTTTCGGGAGCAGGGACTTCTCTGCCTTCTGCCGAGCCGCCCTCTTCCTGCGGAAAATCGATGACGCCGTTGAGCATAAGGTCGAGATAAAGGCGGAGAATTTCGGGTGAATTCGGATAGTAATCGTCCGAAACGCCGTCCGTCATCATCAGCACGGACGAAACCTTTCCTCGCATTATCTTTGTTTTTGAATAAAGCTTTTCGGCAGTTCTGTTTTCATCGAGGAACTCCGTTTCGCCCGAGAAACCGCCTTGATCTGTGTTTCCGAGCAGCTTTAACGCAGATGTGAATTCACCTTCCGCATTCACGGCTGCAACCATTCCATCACCGACCGTTACCGATATAACGAACGTTTCGCCGTTTTCAAGCGGAATAACTGCGGCGGCAAGCAGCGTTGCTGAAAAATCCTTCACATCGCACGGCCTGCCGAGGTCTTCCATAATTTTTTCATCATTTGCACGGATAAGATATGCGCCTTCAACTGCGGAATATGCCGCGCTGAAGCCTGAACGCATTATCTCTGCAAGCTTTGAGCAGGCAGCTGTGAAATCGGCGTTATCAAACGGCATTGCAAGCGCTTTTTCCGTTTCATCGTGTTCAATTGCGGAAAGCTGCTCCTTTATGTAAGCGCAGGCAGCCTCGCTTGAAATGCGCGCGCCTATACGGGAAAGCTTCTTTGAACCTGCCCCGTCCGATACAACGCAAACGCTCCAGTCGCCGAGCCTATCGAACTCGTACCAGTCGTCACAGTTCGTACCCTCGTGCTTGTGCTTTTTTCCTCTGACCCTTGCAGCGATTATCTCGGTGCCGTTTGCATCATCATAAGACTGACGGTATTCGGGATAAGGCTCGGGTTCTTCGGGGATTGGTTCGTATTTCCATAATGCCGCAGTATGTGCGGTCACATCGCTGTCGGAAAGCTTTTTTATCTGTTCTTCCATTTTTTCCTCCGATCACGGAACTATAACAAAGCCCTGCGGCGGCGGAGGAAGTTCAATTCCTGCGCCCGGCTTTGAATCAAGGCTCTTGCTGGAAAGCTTTACCGAGCTTGAAACCCAAGCAAAGAACTGTGCAAGGTCGCCTGCGGAGAGATTGTTCATAAGCAGAACGTTGTCGGTGATCTCCTTTAAAACGGAAGTGTCCGCGCAGGAGCCGGCGGCGCAAGCAATGATGTTTGCAGGCTTTGCGCTTTTGAGCATTGCAGCAGCTTCACGCCATTCATCGGTCGGAACGCCGTCCGTAAGAATGAAAACAAGCGGCTTCCAGTCACCCTTCTGCGTTTCGGTTGACTTGCGCACCTCGTTTTTGATGCAGTCGGTTAGAAGACGAAGTGCCGCACCGAGAGCGGTCGGGCCGCCTGCGTTGAGGGTAGGTTCTCTGAAAAGCATAAGCTCGGTCAGAGGACATACCTGACGGGCGGTCGAATTGAACGTAATAACGGAAAGATACGCAGTTTCGAGTGCCTGCGGATCGCTGCGAAGTTCGGATATAAGCGCTTTAACACCGTGACGGACAGCTTCGATAGGGTCGCCTGCCATTGAACCGGAAACATCCAAAAGCAGATAGACCGGCAAACGTCTTGAAAAATCGGACATGGATAATATCTCCCTTTCTGTATAAAAATAAAATTTCGGAATATTTACATATATAATATTAGTATATCCTAAAACGCCGAATAAGTCAATATTTTACACATTAATTGCCTTGAGCAAATAGCAGATATGCGTATTCAAAAAAAATATAAAAAAATTTGAAAAAACCCTTTACTTTTTCAGGATTATGTTGTATAATATTAATGCTGTGATTTTCACGGCAGTATTTTCGAGGTGTGGCTCAGTTTGGTAGAGCGCTGCGTTCGGGACGCAGAGGCCGTGGGTTCGAGTCCCGTCACCTCGACCATCAAAGGTCATAATTCTGTATGACAAGCAAAGCTCCTTCATCGGTTTCGGTGAAGGAGCTTTTGTTTTCTTGTGATTTTTTTGGGGGATGTGGGTCAAAATGTGGGTCAAAATTTCTTACTTTTTTGATAATGGGAGGGATATTATTCAATAGATATATTTTTGCATATCTCATCGGCAATATGTTCTATGTCTTCCTGATTTATATAATATAAGGATTTATCATATGCTGTTGCCTTTATACCCTTGTAAAGCTCACCCTGAATCACAACTTCTTTTATGTAGTATATTCCGCCGCCTTTTGTAAAAACATATATGCCTTCGCTTACTTCAAGCATTCTTCCTCACCTTATATTAAACTCATTTATTTATACCTAAAAAATTGGCTTTATTTATTATAACTCCAGTTTTCTGAAAAACATCCATAAATCTGGTATTCAATTAGCAAGTGATAACAAATATTGTATGCAACCACATCGCAGTCATCAATAGTCTTCCATGTGTTGCTGCAGTTTTTGACACATATCTTGCCCTCCCTTATCAAATCCGAAAGTGGAATATCATTCGGTATTCTTTTTATGACAGATTCTTTCCTACCGTTAGGCATACGATTGATTTTTTTATGTATTTCAGGCTCAATCAAAGCAGACCGATGTATTACTATCAGACCGTCTTCTATTTTATCAAGATTTTTATGATTGCTGTCATTCAGATTGTATGAAGAATAAGAATAAGTGATCTCGTTTTCATCTTCTGAAAGCTTACTGCAAAAGCCACCAATACCGATACTCATAAATACACCTTCTTTTCTTGAATATAACACATTTGTGAACATTATACAAGTAGTCTTTGCCTAGATATACTACATATTCACCGTCAGTTGCGTAAGCTTTTCTATCCATACAAATTCTCCCGGACAATCTTATTTAGTTATAATATAGCACAAGTTATAGTCAAAAAGCAATAGAATTTCGACTTAAACCGTTGATAAGCCGCAAAATGTTTTTCAAATAAATGATTTATTATTAGTTTTACAGTAATAGTTGATTTATTCAATGCTTTTTGCTAAAATATAATAAAAAAGTATTATTGGAGTGAATTGAAATGGGAAAAGCTGAATTTTATTTACTGTATTACCATAGAATATGTTCAATGATCAACAATAATAAGTCGCTTGCTGCGGATAATACTGTTTTACGGACACGCTATGATAGACTCCTTTTAAACGAAGACTTGGATCTTTCTCTTTTAAGCGATGCTCACTATTGTCTTGCTTACTGTTTGCTTGCAGAAAACATTCTCTCAAGGCGTATGAAACAGCTGATATATAACGCCTTTGTCAATTATACTCCGAATACGAATTTAGCTGATGTTGATATAGCAGAGTATGTAAACATAAATAAGATACTATCAGATTTTTATCCCAAGATGACGTATCTTTCACGTATTTACAAGAAAGGCTATAAACATCATCTTATACGAGATGATGAAAAAAAGAAGATCATCAAGAATTTATCGCATATATTAACAGTTCTGCTGACATATTCTTCGAACGAAGCAGACAGTAAAATTATAATAGCATATCTTCCGGCTGTAATTATTTCATTTATGATAAATTCTCCAAGTATAAAGATAAGTTCGCAATATAACGAAAAAACTGCATCAGAAATGGTCGAAAAGTTGACAGAGCCTAAAAAAATTATACAATTTCAAAATAACAACAAGGCAGACAGAAACTGTGATAAATCTATTTTAGCATACGCAATATCGGTTCTGTATAACTGCGTTATGAATTGCTGCACACATCTGAACTTTACCATAAGTTTTTTATGGTTTGAACGCAAGATTGGCGCATATCAGTTCTATTTCACCACACAGGAGTATATGGATATAATCAATATAATATCCTGTTATGAGCCACTCGATAAAAGCGCCTACATTGATATTTCGTTTCCTTGCCTGATTTGCAAAGAACTGGTCAAGAACGCACCCGATATACCTGTTGATATTGAAGAACTGCAGTATATTTTAGAGGTGAATGACAGCGATATAGCATATACATACATAAAAGTTAAAAACGAGCCTTTGGCAAATGAGTCTGATTTTGACATTATAGATCATTTCATAGAGGAAATACGTCAGCGAAAGGACTTGTCCAAATACATAAAAAGCAACAACAGCAATTCTGCTTGGAGGTTTCTGTTGTTGCTTACACAGTTCATGTATAATCATGACTTGTTTTACGAAAAGTCAACTTTAAAAAACAGGAATGTCATCAGATTCAGATGCCGTAGAATAATCTCAGATGAATTTGATCTTATAGATGCCCAGTTTGCCGGGCTGCACACTTTCAACGCAGTGTCCGAAAAATACTTTGATTGCTTTGAAAGTCCTAAATCATTTTATAATGTTTATCCTACCACAAATTTACTAAATAAAAAACCAATTAAATTATCTAAAGCAATTAAAAGAAATGCGACCCCAAAAATCGCATCCAATCAATCTGCAATTACCGGATCAAAACGAAAAATCCGCGTAAAATTCAGATATGACGCCACTTGCAAAGGCGTATGTATTTTGGATAATATTTCAGCCGATACAGTTATTTATAAGGGAAATAATACCGGAGAAACAATTCCCTCCAAAATATACCCCAATACATTACATAATGCAAAATTCCAAGGTTTGTACATTCAGTCTGATATTAATAGTAATGATTCTTTCAGCAACAATAGATTCTACAAATTGTTTTGTGAATTCAACAAAACAAATTTCCTTGAACCCATTGTATTTTTAGGATTAAACTACTATTTGAACGATAATAATTTGGATATTTCTATAATCGTCAAAAATATTGCAAATCTATACCTTAGTGGTGCTGTTTTCTTTTCAGGACACTGCGTTGTTCCGGAACTGCACAATTATAATGAATTAGTAACTAAGCTTAATAACTATGTTATTGAGATTACATCTTCTGTTTCAGACTCATGTGTATGTGGCAGCTGCAGTAGCGGTTCTGTTTCAGCTAATTGTAAGTAAATACTAACAATGGTATTTCTAAGAAAACGCTGATTAAATCGTTTCTGCCGTTTTTTCAAAATGTACTCAGTAACGGATTTTCGTGTATTTCTCAAAACAACGAAACGATGCTTCGCATTATTTAGTGGTTTTCTAAGTAACAACATAGGCTGTTCTTAGATAAACGTAACGATCAAATCTGCTGACGCCTTATCCAACATACGCCCATGTGCTAAAATAAATCAGCGTGTTCAAACAACTCCAATGAGTAGGTGAGGTGATAAAAAGGTTCAATAGCCCAAATTAGCAGGAGGTTATCTCCAGCAGTTTCTGTTCACACGAATTGCTTGCACATATAATGTATTCAAAATGTGTGCAGGCTGTACCGATTTATCGTCAGGAGAAGAATTATGTAGCTTGTGAGGCTGAATAACGAACCGTGTAAATGCCAATAATAACCACAAATAAAAGTGGAGGTAAAGTATTATGGCAAACAGAAATCACGGTTTAAGCGAAAAGGAAATGGA
>CAMJES010000004.1 GCA_946404705.1 uncultured Ruminococcus sp.
TTGAAGATATGTGCAATATCGGCTATGAAAACAACACACGCGGTTTCATAAAGATCCAAGACGGCTGCAATATGTTCTGCACCTACTGCATTATCCCCTACTCACGCGGCAGATTTCGTTCAAAACCTATTGAAAAGCTGAAAGCGGAAGCAGAACAGCTTGCATCGGCAGGATACCGTGAGATCGTGCTTGTAGGTATAAATCTGTCATTTTATGGCATTGAATATAAGCTTAGGCTCGCCGATGCGGTTGAAGCGGTCTGCGCCGTGAACGGAATAGAACGCGTCCGTTTAGGTTCGCTTGAACCGGAAATGATAACCGATGACGACATACGCCGCTTTGCGGCACAGCCTAAGCTTTGTCCGCATTTTCATCTTTCGCTTCAAAGCGGCTGCGATAAAACGCTTAAAGAGATGAACCGCCGATATACAACAGCCGATTATTCCGAGCTTGTAAAAAAACTTCGCGAAAACTTTGAGAATTGTTCAATTACAACCGATATTATGGTCGGTTTTCCAAATGAAACAGACGAAGATTTCAATCAGTCGGAGGAATTTGTGCGAAAAATCGGATTTTCCAAAGTCCATGTCTTCCCCTACTCGCCGCGAAAAGGCACTCCTGCCGCCGAATTTGATGATCAGATCCCGACATGGAAAAAAAATGCTCGTGCAAAGGCAATGTCGGCAGCCGCGGAAGAATCGCAGCGAAAATTCCTGCAAAGCCAGTCAGGACTTACAGTTCCCGTACTTTTTGAACGCGAAAAATCCGATAAAATCCCTCATGGATATACGCCAAACTACACTTTGGTAAAAATATTTACAAAAATTTCAGAGAAAAGTTTGCGTAATCGGATTTTTTATGTTAAAATAGAAAGGATAGAGAATGATTATTGTGTAGGAGAAATTATTTCGGAGCAATAATTAACTCAAAGGGATAATAAGGCAATCCCCAAATAAACAGAATTTAAGGAGCGTAAATTATGTCTGTATTTCGTATCTATGTTGAAAAGAAGCCCGAGTTTGCAGTTGAAGCTAAGAATCTTCTTGCCGATGTCAAAACGGCTCTCAGACTTGATAAGCTGAGAAATATCAGAATTCTTAACCGCTATGACGCAGAAGGTCTTTCCGAAGCTGATTTTAAGCTTGCTATCGGAAACGTGTTCTCCGAGCCGGCAGTTGACGTTACAAGCGCCAAGCTACCCGAACTTGGGGAAAATGAAAGCGTTTTTGCCGTTGAGTATCTCCCGGGTCAGTTTGACCAGAGAGCCGATTCCTGCGAACAATGCATTCAGATCCTTACTCAGGGCGAACGCTGCAGAATCAAAAACGCCCGTATCTACATCGTTGACGGAAAACTTTCCGCAAGCGAAATATCGTCGCTCAAATCATATATCATCAACCCTGTTGAAAGCCGCGAAGCTTCCCTCGATGAAGTATCGACCCTTGTGACCGAATACGATATCCCGACCGAAGTTGCGGTCCTTGAAAACTTCATCTATTTAGGCGAAGCAGAGCTTGTTGACTTTATTTCAAAATATGGTCTTGCAATGGATCTTGACGACATTAAATTCTGCCAGAAATACTTTAAGGAAACAGAAAAACGTGACCCGACTATCACCGAAATTCGCATGATAGATACTTACTGGTCGGATCATTGCCGTCATACGACCTTCTCGACAATTATCGACAACGCCGAGATAAACGCCGATTATATCAAGAAAACTTATAATGAATACCTTAACGCAAGAGAAGAACTCGGCAGAACAAACAAACCCATTACGCTTATGGACATTGCCACAATTGCTGCCAAGAAGCTGAAAAAGGACGGAATTCTTAAAGATCTTGACGAATCCGAAGAGATCAATGCCTGCTCCGTTCAGATAAAGGTCGATGTTGACGGAGAAATGCAGGATTGGCTGCTTATGTTCAAGAACGAAACACATAACCACCCGACCGAGATCGAACCTTTTGGCGGCGCTGCTACCTGCCTCGGCGGTGCTATCCGTGACCCGC
Source organism: uncultured Ruminococcus sp. (assembly GCA_946404705.1). Lineage (GTDB taxonomy): Bacteria > Bacillota > Clostridia > Oscillospirales > Ruminococcaceae > UMGS363. The sequence continues at coordinate 2,013 of CAMJES010000004.1, forward strand.
TTTCAGGACGTTCATACGTTTATCAGGCAATGCGTGTTACCGGTGCTGCAAATCCGCTCGTTCCGGTTGAGGATACTATCCACGGCAAGCTTCCGCAGAGAAAGATCACAGTCGGAGCAGCCAACGGTTACAGCTCATACGGCAACCAAATAGGCCTTGCGACGGGTCACGTTTCCGAAGTATATCACCCCGGATATGTTGCAAAACGACTTGAAATAGGCGCTGTTATCGCAGCAGCTCCAAAGGATAATGTTATCCGTGAAGTTCCCGAACCGGGCGATGTTGTTATTCTTCTCGGCGGAAGAACGGGACGCGACGGCTGCGGCGGTGCGACAGGTTCATCGAAATCACACACAGAAGCTTCGCTTGAAAACTGCGGCGCTGAAGTTCAAAAAGGTAATCCTCCCGTTGAAAGAAAGCTCCAGAGATTGTTCAGAAACCCCGATGTTACACATATGATAAGACGCTGCAACGATTTCGGCGCAGGCGGTGTTTCCGTTGCTATCGGCGAGCTTACCGACGGTCTTATCATCGACCTTAACGCAGTTCCCAAGAAATATGACGGTCTTGACGGTACAGAGCTTGCAATTTCCGAAAGCCAGGAGCGAATGGCTGTTGTTGTACGCAAGGCTGACGCGGAAAAATTTATTGCAGAAGCTGAAAAGGAAAACCTTGAAGCTACCCTTGTTGCTGTTGTTACCGAAGAACCCCGTCTTAGAATGAACTGGAACAACAAAACTATCGTTGACCTTTCCAGAGAGTTCCTTAACTCAAACGGTGCAGAAAAGCATACAGATGTAGTCGTTCCGCTTCCCGTTACATCACAGCTTAAAACATATACCGATTGCGCAGACAGCTGGGAAGCTCTTATGACTAACCTCAACGTTTGCTCGCAGAAAGGACTTGTTGAGCGTTTCGACTCAACTATCGGCGCAGGAACCGTGCTTATGCCTTACGGCGGCGCTTATCAGCTCACACCGACTCAGGCAATGGCTGCAAAGATACCCGTACTCAAGGGTGAAACCAACACTTGCTCTATCATGGGCTGGGGCTTTAACCCATACATCAGCGACAAGAGTCCTTACCACGGTGCAATTGCCGCTGTTATCGAGTCTGTTGCAAAAGTCGTTGCAGCAGGCGGAAGCTACAAGAGATGCTGGCTGACATTCCAGGAATATTTCGAGAGAACACAGAACAATCCTACACGCTGGGGCAGACCTTTTTCAGCTCTTCTCGGCGCTTACAAGGCACAAATTGAGCTTGGCTGCGGCGCAATAGGCGGAAAGGACTCAATGTCAGGTACATTTGAGAACATTGACGTTCCTGCAACACTTGTTTCCTTCGCTGTTTCCACGGGCGACAGCAAATCTATAATCTCTCCTGAATTCAAAAAGGCAGGAAATAAGGTAATCCTTATCACTCCCGAATATGACGAGAACAATCTTCCTAAGTTTGAAAGCATTCGGAGCTGCTTTGAAAGGGTTGAAAAGCTCATTTCTGATGGAACAGCAGTTTCAGCTTGGGCAGTCGGCTTTGGCGGCGTTGCTGAAGCTATTGCAAAGATGTCACTCGGTAACAGAATAGGCTTCCGCTTTGATAAGAAGCTTTCCGAAGATACACTTTTCTATTCTAAGTACGGCTCATTTGTAATTGAACTCAACGGCGATCCCTTCACGGTTGAAAATGTTATCGGTGAAACTATCAGCGAATACAAGATCGACTGCAAGGGATACACAGTTGATATGACTGCATTGCAGAAAAAATGGGAGGACAAGCTTGAACCTGTATTCCCCTGCAACATCAAGACAACCGACAAGCCTGCAAAGGTGTTTACCTATACAGCATCCGAACGTGCAAAATCAAGCATTCACGTTGCAAAGCCTCGTGTTCTTATCCCCGTATTCCCCGGAACAAACTGCGAATATGATACAGCAAGAGTATTTGAACGTGCAGGTGCAGTTCCCGAAGTTGTAGTAATAAAAAATCTTTCCGCAGCAGCACTTGAAGACAGCGTTGCATACGTTGAAAAGGCAATCAAGAATTCCCAGATCATAATGATCCCCGGCGGATTCTCGGGCGGTGACGAGCCTGACGGTTCGGGTAAATTCATCACAGCGTTCTTCCGCAATCCGCGCATTAAGGACGCAGTTCACGACCTTATGGATAACCGTGACGGACTTATGCTCGGTATCTGCAACGGTTTCCAAGCACTTATAAAGCTCGGTCTTGTTCCTTTCGGACATATCGTTGATATGAAGGACGATTCCCCTACACTTACATTCAACACGATAGGACGTCATCAGTCAATGATGGTCAACACAAGAATTGCTTCAAATAAATCACCATGGCTTGCAGGCTGTGAAACAGGAGATATCCACAGAATTGCAATTTCACACGGCGAAGGACGCTTTGTTGCTTCGGAAGAGCTTATCAAGCAGCTTGCCGATAACGGACAGATCGCAACACAGTATGTTGATCTTTCCGGCACACCTACAATGGATATTCGTTTCAATCCTAACACTTCAATTGACGCAATCGAAGGTATCACCTCTCCCGACGGAAGAATTCTCGGTAAAATGGGACACAGCGAACGTATCGGACGCGACATTTCCAAGAATGTTTCCGGTGAAAAGGATCAGAAGATCTTTGAAAGCGGCGTATCTTACTTCGGCTGATAATTACACAAAACCGGCTGTTTCGATTTGAAACAGCCGGTTTTTTATCCAAGCGATCTGTAAAGGTATTGATCTTTACTCAAAATATTTTGCATCACGGAAATCAATCGAACGTGTTATAGGATTGCAAATCAAATCTGAGGTTTTTTCCGAATAAACAAGGTATTCATTGCCGTAGCAAACAGGTATAAATACAGATGATTCAATTATAGTTTGTTCGGCTTCCGTGTAAAGTTCTATGGCTTTACCGAGATTTTCGGCTTTTGAGATCTGCGAAACAACACCTGCAACCGCATATCCCGTATTTCCTGAAATCAAGCTGTTTCCGGGCATAAAATAATCAAAAAATCCGCTTGCAGTTCCATCGGCAGAATTGATCTCGACCAACGCTATATCAAAAGTCCCCTCGGAAAGCTTGAGATTATATTCATTTTCCGAAACGACCTCAATTCCGCAGTAAAATTCAAGATTTTCCTGCCATTGTTCGGTTATATTTGAAATAAGCTCAACTCCGCCGAAGCTTTCGGGAACGGTTATCTTTAATCCGTCAATCGAAACAAAATTATTAAATTTAAGTTCTTGTTCCCATGATGTAAAGGCTTTGTCCTTGTCATAAGTATTCAAGCTTTCATCAGAAACAAGTTCACGATATCTTCTGCCCATAATAGATATTCCGGACGGAATAATACCGCACCCCGAAATATAGTCGGTATTTTGTGATTCAATTCTCACAAACGATGACGAAAGAGCTTCACGAATCTTTTTTGAAGCAAGATACTTTGAATTTGTATTAAAAATCAAACCATAAGTCTTAGTTGCATAGCAATCATACCGATTCTTTGAAAAAACTTTCGCATCATAGCTTAAAACTATTGCACAATCTATATCTCCTTCTGTAAAATCAGTCAAATTCATATCCGTCCCATTTTTTATAAAGAAATTCAAGCTGTATGGATATGTATTTTCGCTTTGCAAATTTGATTTATTTCGCCGTAGGATCATATAATTATTATCCCAATATGGGTCATAATTCCATTCTTTAAGATAAAACGCTCCGTTTGAAGCGGTTGTATCTGCCGAAAGCCCGTATCTTCCTTTTGTAAATTCAAAAAAGGCTTTGTTACACGGCATAGCACCTGTTAATGTAAGCTTTTCGATAAAATCAAAGCAGGGATACTCTAATTCTATCTGTAAAGTAAAATCACTTGTCGCAGTAACCCCTAACGCATCTTTCGGCAAAGTGCCGTTTGCAACCACTCCGGCATTTTTTATACACATAAAATCGTCAATATATGGTGAAAATAATGCATTACTGTCATAAATGCGCTGAAAAGCAAACACAAAATCATCTGCTGTTAGTTTTGCTTCAAAATTCACAGCGGATTCCCAATAAATATTATCCTTCAATTCAAATGTATAAACAAGTCCGTCATCCGAGATATTGTAATCTTTTGCAGCATCGGGTGAAATGCTTCCATCGGAATTCTTTTTAACAAGACCTTTCATTATATTTTTAATCACGATTATTGACGATTCATCGCTTGCAAGCTGCGGATCAAGATTCTGAGGATTACTGCTAAGATTGTATTTAAACGTATGACCCGAACCGTCATCTTCTTCACAGCCCGTAAAAAGCACCAAGATATTTATAATCATTGCAGCCAGTATAAAACAGCTCCAAATTCTATGCTCAACCAATTGAAATTAACTCCCTTTAACAATATTCTTATATAATAATATCATTTTATGAGCAATTTTGCAATAGTATAATCAAAAAACAAGAAAAAAGCCGCTCGGAAATAAAATCCAAGCGGCATTGTTTTTTACATCAAATTACTTTGTGCCTGCCATGTTTGCAACTTCTTCAGCAAAGTTGTCAACCTTTTTCTCAACACCTTCGCCTCTCTCGAAACGAACATAATCAACAACCTTGATAGAGCCGCCGAGAGTCTTAGCTGCGTTTTCAACATACTGCTTAACAGTCATCTTGTCATCCTTAACAAAAGCCTGATCAAGGAGGCAGTTCTCGGAATAATACTTTCCAACCTTGCCCTCGGCGATCTTAGCCTTTACCTGTTCAGGCTTGGAAGCCATCTTAGGATCTTCAGCCATCTGAGCCATGATGATATTCTTTTCGTTTTCAAGTACAGATGCAGGAACGGATGCTTCATCAAGGTATGCAGGATTCATAGCTGCAACCTGAAGTGCGCAGTCCTTACCAACTTCGTAAACCTTATCAGCAGCAAGGTCAGTATCAAGCTTAACCATTACGCCGATGCTTCCGCCGCCGTGAACGTAAGGAACAAGAGTACCCTCAAATCTCTGGAAACGGCGAATAACCATATTTTCTCTGATCTTGATGAAGAGATCCTGAAGAGTTTCTTCAACAGTCTTGTCGCCACCGCTGATAACTGTTGCCTTGAGAGCGTCAACATCAGCAGGGTTCTTTTCGATTACAGTCTTAGCAACTGCAGCAACGAAAGCCTTGAATTCTTCGTTGTTTGCAGCAAAGTCTGTTTCAATATTTACTTCAACAACAGCACCAACGTTGCCTTCAACAACTGAAGTTACGATACCTTCAGCAGCAACTCTGCCGCTCTTCTTAGCCTGTGTAGCAAGGCCCTTTTCACGAAGAATAGTAACAGCCTTTTCTGTGTCGCCGTCTGCTTCTTCAAGAGCTTTCTTACAATCCATCATACCAACGCCGGTAGCTTTCATAAGATCTTTGATTTCTGCAATAGATGCCTTTGCCATTTTAATTCCTCCAAATATTATAGTATAACCTGTTTAAGGTTTAATAATCTAATTAGGGCAGACATAATTATAAATTGTGTCTGCCCGAAAATGCGGAATAAATTATTCAGCAGCTGCTTCGTCTTCCTTTTCTTCAACAGCAACAGCTTCCTGTGTACCCTGTCTGCCTTCGATGATAGCATCAGCCATAGCGCCAGCAATAAGCTTTACAGCTCTGATAGCGTCATCGTTGCCGGGGATAACATAGTCAACATCGTCAGGATCACAGTTTGTGTCAACGATAGCAACTACGGGGATACCGAGCTTCTTTGCTTCGGAAACAGCGATCTTTTCCTTGCGGGGGTCAACTACGAAAAGCGCACCGGGGAGCTTATCCATTGTCTTGATACCGCCAAGGAACTTTTCGAGTTTTTCGATCTCAAGTTCGAGCTTAACAACTTCCTTCTTAGGGAGAAGGTTGAAAGTACCGTCTTCCTGCATCTGGTGGAGCTGTTCAAGTCTTTTGATTCTTCTCTGGATTGTCTTGAAGTTAGTCATCATACCGCCGAGCCATCTTGCATTTACAAAATGAACATTAGCTCTGATAGCTTCTTCCTTAACGGAATCAGCAGCCTGCTTCTTTGTTCCAACGAAAAGAACTGTGTCGCCGTTTGCAGCAACCTCACGAATAAAATTGTAAGCTTCATCAAGCTTCTTTACAGTCTTCTGAAGATCGATAATGTAGATACCGTTTCTTTCTGTGAAGATGTAAGGTGCCATTTTAGGATTCCATCTTCTTGTCTGGTGACCGAAGTGTACACCGGCTTCAAGAAGCTGCTTCATTGATACTACGCCCATGTTTTTTTCCTCCATATTGGTTTTAAATTTATAACCTCCGCCCGACTTAGCTTAACATAAACTCGAATTTCTTCAAGCACCAACTGTTAAAAGTACGAACGTGCGAATTACTGAAATATTATACCATAGTTTTCTTGTAAATACAAGCCCTAATGCAACGTTTATTTGCACAAACTTTTGACTTTAACATCAACTGTTTTTGGCGATATTACCTCATTCGTGGAAACAAGAATAGTATCCGTGCCGATTATCTCAATATCACGGCATTTGATAACAACATCGTCATCTCTGCCGAAAAAGCCTAAAAGCCGTCCTCTGCCGTAGATTATCAACGATTTCACGGTCAGACTTTCCGCATCGAATTCAATGTCGTCAACATAGCCTATCTTGCTTCCCGAACGAATATTTATAACTTCTTTATTGCGTATATCATTTAAAGTGTATTTCATATCGCACGACCTTTCCATAATTTATATAATAGTATGGAAAGGAGTGCTTGTTCTATGCTTATTTCAGTTCAATAACAGTAACACCGTCTTCTCCCTCGCCGAAAAGACCTGCACGGAAGCTTTTTACCGATGGATGCGATTTAAGATGCTTCTGTATTCCGGCACGAAGAACTCCCGTTCCCTTTCCGTGAATTACGGTGATAATTCCTGCACCTGTCAAAACGGCATTATCAATGAACATATCCAGCTCATGAATACCCTCGTCAACAGCGCAGCCTCGTATGTCAAGCTCAAGCGACGGTTTTCTTTGAAGCTTGCTCTGCACACCTGCTTTCGATATCTTCTTGTTCTGAACAGTTACCTTCGGTTCATTTTCAATAAGCCTCAGCTTGCTGATATTGACCTTGGTTTTCATAATTCCGGCTTGAACAAAAACATTTCCGCTGCTGTCGGGATCGCTTGCAAGGATTCCTGTCTTGTCGATATCAAAAATAAGAACTTTATCCCCTCTTTTCAGCGGACGCGGAAGCTTGTATTCCTTGCGCTCACGCTGCTGAACGGGGTTTGCCGTGTCATACATCTTGCTCATTGCGGACTTCTGACGGGATTTTGCACTTGCAAGATCAGCCTTGTTCTGCTGTTTTTTCATGTCTTCAAGCTGACCGAGCAGCTCATCCGACTGCATACGGCAGCTTTCAACGATGCGCATTGCCTGAACACGGGCTTTTTCAAGCTCCCCTGCCTTTTTCTCGTTAAGCTCGTCAAGCTCCTTTTCAAGCTGAGCAGTTTTTTCAGCCTGCTCATTTTTAAGCCGTGTAAGTTCACGGTTTTGATTTTCAAGGTCAATTCTCGCCTTTTCAAGATTTGCAACGACCTCTTCAAAGCGCTGATTTTCCGAAGATACAAGGGATTTTGCACGGTTTATAACGCTTTCGGGAACTCCAAGCTTGGAAGAAATCGAAAAAGCGTTGGATTTACCCGGAGAGCCGATTATAAGTCGATATGTCGGCTGCATAGTAGCCGTGTCAAATTCGCAGGACGCATTTTCTATGCCCTTTGTTTCTATCGCAAAAAGCTTAAGCTCCTGATAATGCGTTGTAACAAGCAGCTTTGCGCCTTTTTCTATCATATTTTCAATTATAGATACAGCAAGCGCAGCACCCTCAACGGGATCGGTACCCGAACCAAGTTCATCGAGCAGTATAAGTGAACGGTCATCAGCAGCTTCAAGTATCTTTACAACGCTGCTCATGTGCGATGAAAACGTCGAAAGGCTCTGCTCTATGCTCTGCTGGTCGCCTATATTTACAAGAATATGCTCAAAAACGGACACTCTGCTTCCGTCAGATGCAGGTATCATAAGTCCGCACATAGCCATTGCCGTCAGAAGTCCCGTTGTTTTAAGAATTACAGTTTTACCGCCCGTGTTAGGACCCGTAACAATAAGCGCCTGATAATCCTCGCCAAGCTTGATATCGACCGGAACGACCTTATCCGCAGCAATAAGCGGATGCCGTGCTTTTTTCAGGTCTGTTGCTCCATCGTCAGAAATTACGGGAATACAGCCTTTCATTTTCGTACCGAGGTTTGCTTTTGCAAAATACAGATTAAGCTCCGCACAAGTTTCATAATCGGCAGAAAGACTTTCTGCACAGTATGAACAGTCGCCCGACAGCTCCGCAATAATGCGTTCTATTTCCTCCTGCTCTCGGCTTCGGAGAATTTTTATATCATTGTTTGCCTCAACAACAGACATAGGTTCAATAAAATAGGTTGAACCCGTTGCCGAAGTAGCGTGAACAAGTCCCGGAACATTGCCCTTATGCTCGGCTTTGACCGGAAGAACATAACGACCGTCACGGATAGTAACGATATTCTCCTGCAAAGATTTCTGAACCTCGGAATTTCGTACAAGCTTATCAAGACTCTCTCGTATCTTTACGCCTGCCTGCGCGATCTTACGCCGTATATCAGCCAGTTCGTGACTTGCCATATTGGAAATTTCATCTTCGGATAGGATAGAATTCTTGATCTTATCTTCAAGATAGCTGTTCGGAGAAAGCGAAGAAAAAAGCTCGGAAAGAGTTGTGTCATTCTCCTCAACGGATTTATACCAATCCGTGATTATTCTCACCTGATAAAGCATCTGACCGATATCAAGAAGCTCACGAAGCGAAAGACTTGCGCCCGATGAAGCTCTGCGAAGCGAACCTCTGATGTCCTTAAACGCAGTAAATCCGGGCGTACCGTATTTTACCGAGAGATCAAACGCATCTTCGGTTTTCTTCATTTCTTTTTTTACTTTGTCAAGATCGGTGCAAGGCGTAAGCTCAAGTGCCATCTCCTTTGTTCGTGAGTTGGAGGCTTCATCTGATAGCATCTCCAAAATTTTATGTAGTTCAAGTGACTTATAGTAGTTATTCATGTTGTTTGACCTTTCTCAAAGGGGTTGCATATTTCGTGATAATAATTTAGTGATTTAAACGTCCTGCCGAACTGCGTGTAGATGTATTTTTCCGTAACCTCGTTGACCTTTGCCTGAACGCTGTCGGAAACACGGAAATTGAACAGCTTTTCCATCTGTGAAAGCGCAATATGCTGCAAAGTTTCAAACGCAGCATGGCTTAATTTCACTCGATAGTAGCTTTCTTCAAGACCTTTTTCAAGGAAATGCTCTTCGCAGTAAAACCTCGCCTTATCAATAATGAAATACATTGGGTCGGCTTCATAATCATAGCATATCCTGCACCCGATAAGCTGCGGAACCAAGCCTATTTCCGTTACAAAACGCAGTTCAAAAACGCTTTTGATAAACTCGCAGCTTCTCTGGTCGGTGTTTAGAAAATACAGGCAGTTGAGCATAAGCCGCATTATATCATGCTCGTGCATTCTGTTTGTGGCAAGCACAGCATGACGGGCAAGTTCTCCGAAATAACAAGCCAGCGAAAGCTTTTTTATATCAAGCCTGAGATTATAAAAATCATGCTTTATCTCGCTGCTGTCAAGATAATACTTGCCGTTGTTTATCCTAAGGCAAAATGTCGAATAAGCAAAAAGCTGAGTTGCAGCGTGGTTTTTGGAAGTTATCTTCTTTGAGCCTTTTGCTGAAACTTCAAGCGTTCCGTAATTCTCGGTGAGAATGCTGATATATTTATCGTTGTCGCCAACGCTTCTTTCCAAAACAACAATTCCGTCAACAGTCAGCATTGACGCCATTTTTTTCATCTCACTTTCAGCTTTCGGAAACAACAATATCTGCTTCCTGATTACAAAAATGCGGTTCTTCGCCGGATATGCATGAATTACCATATTCCGCAGAATTACCGCAATTGTATATTCCTTTATATCTAAGATAGTCGGCAATATTGCCGCTTTTGGCAAATTCATTCCAAAGTGTGTCTTTTTCTTCCATCATAATAAAGCCCCGCTTCCGGTAAAACTATATTATGATTATACCCTGTGAATCCTTATTTATCAGAGGTATTATTTGAAAGTCCGAAGCTTCTTATCAAAGCTTCGCTGTTGCGCCAATCCTCTTTGACCTTGACCCAGCATTGAAGATTTACTTTTATCTCAAAGAATTTCTCAAGATCTTCACGGGCATATTGTCCGATCTTTTTGAGCATAGCACCCTTTTTTCCGATTATCATTCCCTTGTGGGAATCTCTTTCGCAGTATATTACCGCGGAAATATCAAGGATATCATCTCCCGACATATCGGTTCTTTCGCTCATCTGCTCAACGGTGACTGCAATGCCGTGTGGAACCTCGTCATGCATAAGACGAAGTATCTTTTCACGCACGATCTCCGCCGCAAGCACACGTTCGGGCTGGTCGGTAAACGAATCATCCGGGAAATAATGCGGCCCGTCAACAGCATATTTCTTCGTTTCTTCCCAAACAATATCAATTCCGTCATTTCGGATAACACTTATCGGTATAACGCTCTTGAAATCATACAGCGAAGAAAACTCCGCAATTTTAAGCGCAACCTTTTCCTTGTCGGGAAGAAGGTCTATCTTGTTCAATATCAGAATTACATTGTCGTTCTTGTGAAAGCTTTTGATGATCGACCTATCAATGTCATTGATGTTCTTAGACACGTCTGCTACCATAAGAATAAGATCAACATCGGTAACGGAATCCTTCACAGCTTTATTCATACATTCTCCGAGCTTGTTTTTAGCTTTCTGAACGCCGGGGGTGTCCATAAAAACATACTGTGCTTCATTCTCGGTGACGATTCCGGTAATTCTGGTTCGTGTAGTCTGCGGCTTGGAGCTGATAACAGCAATTTTCTCGCCGACAAGTGCGTTGAGCAGCGATGATTTGCCGGCATTGGCACGGCCTACAATAGTTATAAACTCAATTTTTTTATTCATAAAAATAAATTCCTTTTGTCATTCGCCTTCATTTACAAATGTTGCGTCCCTTGAAATACCAAGAGAATCAAGGATTATCTCTTCCTTTTCATGCATTTTGGCAGCGTCAAGCGGAGATGTTTCGTGGTCATAGCCTAAAAGATGAAGCATGGAATGTACAGTAAGGAAGCCGACCTCTCTTTCAAGGGAGTGTCCGTAAATATGTGCCTGCTTAACAGCGGTTTCCATAGAAATTACTACATCACCAAGCAGATAAGCTCCCGTTTCGTTATTCATATCATAAACGCCGTTCTCACCCAAAGGAAACGAGAGAACATCGGTGGATTTATCCTTGTTTCTGTAAGCACGATTAAGCTTGCGTATCTCCGCATTATCCACAAAGGAAACGCTTACTTCGGCAGCTCCGGGGAACTTCTCCGTTGTGAGGACAGCCTGACAGCATTTTCTCACAAGAAGTCTAAGTCCGACGGGAATTTTTACTTCACGCTGATTATTTCTTATCATAACTTTCACTTTTGCCATTGCAGATCATTTCCTTTCCATATTTTTTTCTCTTCTTTGTTCATTTGCTTTTTCGTATGCTCTGATAATATCCTGAACGAGCTTATGACGAACAACGTCCTTCTCGGTAAAATGCATTATAGCAATATCATCAACGTTTTTGAGTACCCTCATCGCATCAATAAGTCCCGATTTGCTGCTCTCGGGCAGGTCTATCTGAGTAATATCACCCGTTATTACCATTTTGCTGTTAAAACCAAGTCTTGTAAGGAACATTTTTATCTGTTCACGTGTAGTATTCTGCGCTTCATCAAGAATTATGAACGAATCATCAAGCGTTCTACCACGCATATATGCAAGCGGCGCGACTTCAATAGTTCCGCGCTCCATGTGCTTGGCAAAGGATTCCGCGCCAAACATATCAAACAGCGCGTCATAAAGCGGCCGCAAATACGGGTCAACCTTATTCTGCAGATCGCCCGGCAGAAATCCAAGCTTTTCACCTGCTTCGACTGCAGGTCTTGTGAGGATTATCTTGTTTATCTCATGCGCTTTAAACGCTTTGACCGCCATTGCAACAGCAAGATAGGTCTTTCCTGTTCCTGCAGGGCCTACCCCCATTACTATCGTGTTATTCTCTATCGCTTTGACATAGTTTTTCTGACCGAGCGTTTTCGCCTTAACGACCTTTCCGCCCGTTGTTACGCATATACCGCCGTCAGCAAGCTTGACCGCCTGCTCGGATTCACCCTCTTCCACCAGAGAGCTTACATATCTGATGCTTTGTTCGTTTATAGTTTCGCCTTTTTTTATAAGATCAAGCAGAGCCTTGACCGCACATTCCGCACGGCGCACTCCGTCTTCCTCACCGCTTATGCGGATATCGTTGCCTCGGCTTAGAACCGCAACGCTGTACTGCCGCTGTATAATATTGATATTTTCGTCAAAATTCCCGAAAAGTGCGCTTATTTCGTCAACATTGTCAACCTTGATTATTCGCTCTGCCATACAGTCACCTCAGATTATATTTGCTAATATATTATTTTAACACAAAAAATAATAAAATAAAAGTATGAAAAATTAATATTTTACCATTTTATGCTTATTTTTTTATTTTCTCAAAGGGCTATCACTTCTGCAAGTTCGCTGACATTTTTAACAATATATTCCGCGCCTGCATGAAGGAGTTCGGGATATGAGCCGTAACCGTAGAGAACCCCTGCCGTTTTGATGTTGTGTTCTCTTGCTCCGATAACATCATATTTTCTGTCGCCCACCATAAGTATCCTTGACGGATCGTCTATTTTAAGCTGTTTCATTGCATAATCAATAACATCAGCTTTTCTGACGATCTTTTCATCAAGTGACGCACCTGCGATATATTCAAACATCTGCGACATATGAAGATGCTGAATTATCCGCCTTGCAAAAAGCTCAGGCTTTGAAGTCGCGATAACAGCCTTTTTCCCCGAAGAATTAATAAAAGAAAGCAGTTTATCGACCCTCTTATACGGCCAGCATCTCAGTATACCGTGCTTCTCGTAAAATACCCGATAATATGATATTGCTTTTTCAGCCTCTTCATCCGAAAAGCCATAATAGTACATAAAAGAATCTTTAAGAGGAGGGCCTACAAAAACATTGAGCGCGCTCAGTTCATTCTCAATTATTCCCATTCTTTTCAGCGCATATTGAACAGAAAGCGTGATTCCATCGCCCGAATCTATCATTGTTCCGTCAAGATCAAAGAATATATAGTCAAATCTGCCCATAGAATATCCTCCAACTCCTACTTTGAATCATTGATCTTCACCCGAAACAAAACAGCCGCCCATTTCTGCATAAACTATTCAGATTATATCACAATACTACAGATTTTTCAAGAATAAATGCTCGTAAAATACCTAATATCGATTTTATTTTCATTTTATAGCAAAATAAGTGTTATTTCTTGCATTTCTTTATGTAAAATGGTATAATAACTAATGTGGAAAACTTTGAATACGCTAAAATGTTTGAATTAGCGTCTACTTTTTTATGGGAAGTGATATTTTGGCACAATCCAGACCGCATCTCAAACTTCTGTATATCGCAAAAATACTATATGAAGAAACGGACGAGAACCACCCTGTTTCAATAGCAGAGTTGATAGAAAAGCTTTCGGAAGTAGGGATAAGCGCAGAACGAAAATCAATTTACAGCGATATGGAATGTCTTCAAGAATTCGGACTTGACATAATCACCGTCAAGGATAAATGCAACCGTTACTATATTGCAAGCAGACAGTTTGAGCTGCCCGAGCTTAAGCTTCTTGCCGATGCAGTTTGTTCCGCAAAATTCCTTACCGAAAAGAAATCCCAGCAGCTTCTTGAAAAGATCGAGTCGCTTGCGGGAGTTCACGAAGGAATGCTTATCGAACGTCAGGTAATGGTTGTCGACCGTGTAAAATCAATGAACGAACAGATCTACATAAACGTTGACACCATTCATAAAGCAATAAACGAAGGTAAACAGATATCATTCCGTTATTTCGATTACAGCACGAACAAACAGAAGGTGTTCCGCGAGGGTGAAAGAATATGTTCGCCGTGTGCGCTGACATGGAACGATGAGAAATACTATCTTGTATCCTATTATTTGAAATATCCCGATAACTATACAAACTTCCGTGTTGACCGCATGGCAAATATAAAGATACTTGACGAACCCGTGCTTAAATCTCCCAATGAACTGAATATTTCCGAATATCTGAATTCAACCTTTTCAATGTTCAGCGGAGATACTGTTGAAGCTGTGCTGAAATTTGACAAAAAGCTGATAAATCCCGTTATCGACCGATTCGGGATCAATGCCGATATAAAAAATCTTGATGTAGACCATTTTAAGATCAAGGTCAACATCAAGGCACAGCCGCCATTTTTTGCGTGGATTTTTCAGTTTGGAAAGGGCGCTTCGATCATTTCGCCCGAATCATTGAAAAATGACTACAAAAAAATGCTTACGGATGTGATAAATAATTGTGATGAATAAAAAGAATGAGGTAAAAGCTATGGAAAGCAGAACAAAACTTGCAGTTGAACTAAAAAACAAAGGATATAACTGCGCTCAGGCGGTTGCCTGCACATATTGCGACCTTGTGGGTCTTGATGAAGAAACTATGTTTAAGATAATGGAAGGCTTCGGCGCAGGATTTGGAACGACCGAAGGCACCTGCGGAGCAATAACCGGTGCGGTTGCGCTTGCAGGAATGAAAAACAGCTCTGCAAACCTTGAAACTCCCGATTCAAAAGCGTCAACAGCAAAATTATCGAGGGAGATCATGACACGTTTTAAAGCAAAAGCAGGAGCAACTATCTGCCGTGTTTTAAAAGGCGTTGACACAAAGGTCGTTCTTCATTCATGCAATGATTGTGTTCATGACGCCGCTAAGATCGTTGAGGAAGTCGTTTTTCCCGAAAAGTTCAATTGACCGCATTATGATTTTATCCATGTATAAATCCGTTAAAAAAAAAAATAATATTTATATATTTTATTGAAAGGAATTTATTATGGAACAAATAGCTTTTTTTGATACTAAGCCTTACGACAAGGAATGGTTTTTGAAGTTTGGTTCGGATTATAAATTTAAATTCTATGAAAGCAAGCTTACATCCGACAGCGCAGAGCTTGCAAAAGGCTGTAAAGCGGTAGTGGCATTCGTTAACGATACTCTTGACAAGGATACTATCGACAAGCTTTGCGAAGTCGGCGTTGAACTTATAGCTATGCGATGCTCGGGCTTTAACAATGTTGATATTAAATATGCAAAGGGCAAGATAAATATAGTCCGTGTGCCGACCTACTCCCCTTATGCCGTTGCCGAACACGCAATGGCAATGCTTCTTACTCTTAACCGTAAGATTCACAAGGCATATAACCGTACAAGAGAGTTCAATTTCAGCCTTAACGGACTCACAGGCTTTGACCTTTACGGGAAAACGGCCGGTATCATCGGAACAGGACAGATCGGCTGCATTTTTATGAATATCTGCCGCGGCTTTGGTATGAACATTGTGGCTTATGACCCGTATCCCAAAAAGGATTCGGATATCAACTATGTTTCGCTTGATGAACTGCTCGGACAAAGCAGTATTATTTCGCTGCATTGTCCGCTGACTCCTGATACAAAGTTTATAATCAACAATAAAAGCATTGAAAAAATGAAAGACGGCGCATTCATCGTAAACACTTCAAGAGGAAAGCTTATTGACAGCGGCGCGCTTATTTCAGCACTCAAATCAGGAAAAGTTGGCGGTGCTTGCCTTGATGTTTACGAAGAGGAAACTTCGCTGTTTTTCGAGGACTGGTCGGGCGAAGTTATTGATGATGACGAGCTTTCGGTTCTTATCTCAATGCCGAATGTAATCATAACTTCACATCAGGCATTTCTTACAAAAGAAGCGTTACAGAAAATCGCAGAGGTAACGATCTATAATCTCAATCAGTTTTTTGAGGGAAAACCTCTCGAAAACAGAGTCGAATATACCAAATAAGCTATTCCAAAGGCGCAAGGTCAAATCCCTGCGCCTTAATTTTTACCCTGCCTGTTTCATCTGCTCATACATCGTATCGGCAAAGATCGCATATCCCTTTGTCGGATTGTTTATAAAAACGTGAGTTACCGCTCCCACAATCTTTCCATCCTGAATAATCGGACTTCCGCTCATTCCCTGAACTATCCCACCCGATTCGCGCAGCAAACGCTCATCGGTCACTCTTATGACCATATCACGAGAATCCTCACTTCCCGAGCGGTCGATCTTTTCAATGGCAATCTCATATTTCTGCGGCCGTGTTCCGCTTATTGTGGTGTAGATATATGCTTTTCCCGTTTTTATTTCGCTGCTCATACCAAGGGGCAAAGCTTCGCTTCCGCCTGAAAAATCGTCTAACGTCCCGAAAAGACCGACCGAGGTGTTATCCGTAAGCGTTCCGATAGAAAATGACGAAATAAAACCGCCCATAAGCTCACCGGGAGAACCGGATTTTCCTTTTTTTACGCCGCTTATAGAAACCTTTACAACTTCTCCTGAGTTAAGCGGCATAAGCTCTCCCGTGTCAATGTCACATACAGGATGTCCAAGACCGCCAAATTGTTTTGTTTCGGGGTCGTAAAATGTCATTGTTCCGATACCTGCCGAACTGTCGCGAACCCAAATTCCTGCACGGTATTTGTTGTCAATATTTGATATCTGAGGATAAAGCCAAGTCGTAAATTCTCTTTCGCTGCGGACTGCACATACTTTAAGCGCCTTTCCGCCGCTTGATGATATAATATCCTCAACATCCTCATTTGAGGAAACTTCTATTCCGTCAATACTTTTGATGATATCTCCCGATTTTAAGCCGCAGTTTTCTCCGGGAGAGATAAAACCGTTTTCGGTTTCAAAACTGCTGACCTCTACAACGATCACACCATCTGTAAGCAGTTTTATCCCGAACGGTTCTCCGCAAGGCACAAGAACGGGAGTTTCTACCGGAAAAATGTTCACAACTTTGATAGGGATAAGTCCGAGCAGCTTAAGTTCCGCCTGCTCAGCTTCTTCATCAAGCTCTGTCAATTCTGTTTTTGCATTATTTGAACACGGCACAGCATTGACCATATGTGAAATATTAACTTTTCCGCCTTTTGTAATATAGTAATCATTTGGCAGCGTCCGATCGAGGTATATTATAAAAGCTGTTAAAGATAATATTACAGCAAAAATCAAAAAAACGACGCTTTTTATAAATTTCTGCATTTTTAGTTTCCTTCCTTTTCAAAAATTGACCGAGTACAACTTTCGGAGTTCTGATATTACTATTCACATTTTGAGCCTATTTATAAATTCTAATTATATGTTATTTTAAATCCAACTCCGCAAAAATAATGTAAAATTAAAGAATTTCAAAATAAACTCTTGAATGTTGAGAAAGTATGTGCTATAATGTAAACGATATTACATTTTTTGCTATGGAGGAGATCTTACGAAAAAAATCTCTAAAATCACATTCGTTTTAGCAGTAATTGCAGAAGTTATATGCTGTTTGGGACTTAATACTCTCGGCGGCGCTGCTTTCATAATGAACGGATACGACAAATGCGGCATTGCGCTGTTTATCAGCACAGTTCTTCTTGTTGCTGCACTTGTTTTTATTGCTTTCAAAAAATCGCTTGTTCCGCTTATTCTGACAATTGTCGGTTCAGGCTTTTATATTTATACTCTTGCTGTAATTG
This sequence comes from uncultured Ruminococcus sp., assembly GCA_946404705.1. GTDB lineage: Bacteria > Bacillota > Clostridia > Oscillospirales > Ruminococcaceae > UMGS363. The sequence continues at coordinate 19,867 of CAMJES010000004.1, forward strand.
AAGCGATACCAAATACCAAAATTCCAAAAGAGTATACCGAGGCGCTCTCAGCAAAACACTTCCCTACGGTCGCTGTTACGGTACTGCTGATACTGCTTGTGATCTTTAATTTTTTTAGTGAAGAAGCTGTTCAGAAACGTATAGAAAAAAGAAATTTCAAAAAGGCGGAACAAGACCGCAGCCTTAATGACGATGAAAAGATCCTGTAATAAAGCTTTTAATAGGAGGAATAGATTTGAACGTAACTATCAAAGACGTTGCAAAAGCTGCCGGCGTTTCCGTTGCAACCGTGTCGCGAGTGCTTAACAAAAGCGCAACTGTTTCCGAATACGCTGCAGAGCAGGTAAACAATGCAATCAAAGAACTTGGCTATAATCCGAATTTTCTCGGAAGAAATCTCCGAAAATGCGAAACTAATGTTATTCTCGCAATACTTCCATCAACGGAGCATTCGTTTTACAACGAAATTATCAAAGGTATGCAAACGGCTGCGTCCGATAACGGATATGATATACTTCTTTGTACAACAAACAGTATGCATTCCACAGAAACAAGAATGCTCAGTATGCTTTTCAACCGAACGGTCGATGCTGCAGTAATGCTTGGAACTCAGCTTTCAGCAGAAGAGCTTAACGACCTGAATGAAAAACATTATATTGCTATCTGCTGCGAACGTGTTGAGGGTGCAAACGTCCTTACTGTTACTGTTGACGATGAAAACGGCGCTTATGCAGCGGTTAAAAATCTTATTTCACAAAATCACCGTAAAATTGCAATTGTATCCACAAGTGGAAAGGCTCTTTCTTCCAAGGACAGAGAACGCGGATACATAATGGCGCTCAACGAGTTCGGAATTCCTGTCAGAGAGGAGTATATTTTCCGCGGAACTTATGACCCCGAAGACGGCGGAAAAGCATTTGAACAGTTTATGGCACTCCCCGATCCCCCGACAGCGATTTTCTGCATTTCCGACCTTCTTGCCGCAGGAACGATAAAAAAAGCAATATCAAGCGGATATAAGATCGGTGAGGATATTTCCGTATGCGGATTTGACAATATCCAAATGTGCGAGCTTTATAATCCCGGAATCACTACGGTCGAACAGCCTGCTTTTGATATCGGTAAAACAGTTATAAACGAGCTTGTAAAGAATATCAAGCAGAACCAGAAAAAAGGCAGACATATCAAGCTCAATTACCGACTTATCCAGCGTGAATCTGTTCAGAAAGCCAATAAATAACAAAAATAAACGAAGCAGAAGCCCTAAATTAAGGTTTCTGCTCCGTTTTTTTATTTAATTGAATTTTTAATTTTCTTCCGGTTTGCTTTTTATAACCGCAAAAGCTTGTTTGACCGAAGAAACGCCCGTGATCCGTATTCTAACCTTTTGCGGATCAATAAGCTTCATCGACTGTTTTGGAATAATGCAATGCTCAAACCCAAGACGTTCCGCTTCACGAATACGCTGAGTGATATTGGAAACGCTTCGTATCTCTCCGCCAAGACCTATTTCACCGAAAGCGATCATTTTTTTATCAAGCGGAACATCATAAAATCCGCTGTAAAGCGCAAGCGCAACCGAAAGGTCGCCTGCCGTTTCATCAAGGCGAAAACCGCCGACAATATTAAGAAAAACATCAAGCGTTCCGAAGAACATTCCTGCACGTTTTTCGAGTACCGCAATTATCATTGCCAAACGGTTATAGTCAAAACCCGTTACAGTCCTTCTCGGGGCAGAAAAACCGCTTTTGGTCACAAGCGCCTGAACCTCCGCAAGAATAGGTCGGCTTCCCTCCATTATGCAGGCAACACAGCATCCCGAAACACCTTCGGGTCTTCCCGAAAGCAGCATTGCAGACGGATTTTCGACCTCTTCAAGTCCGGAATTGCCCATTTCAAAAACGCCGATCTCGTTTGTAGAACCATAACGGTTTTTTACCGCGCGAAGAAGCCTGTAACTTAAATGCCGTTCGCCCTCAAAATAAAGTACAGCGTCAACGATATGCTCCATGACCTTCGGACCTGCGATAGCGCCGTCCTTGTTTACATGGCTAACAACAAATATTGGAATTTCCTCGGATTTCGCCGTCCGCATAAACAAATTTGTACATTCACGAACCTGCGAAATACTGCCCGAAGTGCTGTTTATTTCGCTCAAAGTCATTGTCTGAATAGAGTCGATGATTGCAACACCGGGTTTGTTAGAGATAATAGTATCGGAAGCTGCTCCTGCGTCATTTGTGGCTAAAATATACAGATTAGGAGTATCAACGCCCAAACGCGAAGCTCTCAGCTTGATCTGACGAACGCTTTCCTCGCCTGAAATATATAAAATCGAATGCTCTTCGCCAAGATATTTGCATATCTGCAAAAGAAGCGTGGATTTTCCTATACCCGGTTCACCGCCCAAAAGCACAAGTGAACCCTTTACCAGTCCGCCGCCGAGAACACGGTCAAGCTCGCTTATTCCCGTTGAATAACGTATCTCATCGTCCATGCCGATCTGTGTAAGATCCTTTATCTGTGAGGAAAGATCTCTGCTGACAGAGCCGCTCGAACTTTTGAATGAAGCCGATTTCGCCGCCGGCTGAACCTCCTGCTCCTCAAGAGTGTTCCACTCACCGCAGGAAGGACATTTTCCGTTCCATTTTGAACTTTCAAAACCACATTCCGAACATATATATACAACTTTTGACTTCCCTGCCATTTTTTTATCCTTTCCGCAGAATATGTACTGCTTTATTCCGTTGCAATAAACTCATTTATTCCCGAAAATACAGTAAATGCGACCTGCTGCTGATAATCCTTGTTTGTAAGCTTTGCCGCTTCATCGGGATTTGACAAAAATCCGCATTCAACCATTACCGCAGGATTATTGCAATAATAGCAAAGATACAGTTCATCCTTGCAAAGCTTTGTTTCGCGTTCATTATCGGGCTGAAGGTATTCCATGAACTTATTCTTCATAATAGCGGCAAGACGTTCACTTTCCTCGTTTTTATCGGAATAAAACATCTGCGCGCCGCTGTATTTCGGGTCGGTAAATGTGTTTTGATGAATAGAAACGCAAACGCAGTCGGGATATTTGTTGAACAGTTCAAGCCTGTTTTCCATATCGGATATCTTCTGATTGCGAAGACCTTCAACGCCTTTGTCGTGGATAGAGATATCCTTGATACGGGTAGCTTCAACGTTATAACCGAAAAAACGTGCCATATCACGCACGGAAAGCAGAATGTTGAGATTTATGCCTTTTTCGGTTTTTCCGTCAGCAGAAGAACAGCCGCCGTCCATACCGCCGTGACCTGCATCAAGAACGATCACCTTTTGATTCTGCAGTTCACCTGATGTCTGAACAGCATTTTCAAGTTTTCCCTTTGCATACATTACACTTCCGGTAAAAATACAGAATGCAGCAAGAACGACCGCAGCAGTGAACTTCCTTTTATGCTTTGCAGAAACCATAGTTTTTCCTCCCATAGCTTGTTTAGTGCATTATATGAGAGGAAAAACTCTTTTATTACTTTGTTTTTTCCATTATGCAAACAGCATGAGCAGAAATCCCATCTCCGCTGCCGGTAAATCCGAGTCTTTCTTCGGTAGTAGCCTTAATACTGATATTTCCGATATCGGTTTTGCAGACAAGCGCAATGTTTTCTCGCATCTGACCTATATATCCTGCAAGCTTGGGAGTCTGACATATTATCGTAGAATCAATGTTTCCGACTGTAAATCCTTTGCTGTTCGCGATTTTTATTACCTGTTCCAAAAGCAGGATGCTGTCAGCATTTTCGTATGCGCTGTCATTATCGGGAAAATGCTTGCCGATATCTCCAAGGGCAAGCGCACCTAAAATTGAATCCATGACCGCATGAACAAGTACATCTGCATCGGAATGTCCAAGCAAACCTTTTTCGAATGGGATATCAACTCCGCCGAGAATAAGCTTTCTTCCCTCGGTCAGACGGTGAACATCATAGCCGTGACCAATTCTTAACATAACTATGCATTTCCTTTCACGCTTTTCAGAAGTATCTCCGCAATTGCAATATCTTCGGGAGTGGTAATTTTTATGTTGGAATAGTTTGATTCGGTCATTGCAACCTTTGCACCGACTGCTTCCGCAAGCTGGCAGTCATCCGTAAAATCAAGCATATTGTCATTTGCAAAGTTTATTCCCTTTACATATATATCCTTGCGAAAAATCTGCGGAGTCTGCGTAATATACAGCTTTCTGCGGTCGGGAGTGTCGGTGATAAGACCATCGTCAACATTTTTTATCGTGTCCTTTACAGGAACTCCGAGAACCGCTCCGCCGAAAATTGAAGCGTCCCTTATGCATTGCTTTATTATCTTGGGAGAAACAAGCGGCCGCGCGCCGTCATGCACAGCGACATACCGTGTTTCCTTAGAAACCTCTTTGTAAGCGTTGAAGATAGACTGCTGTCGTGTTTCTCCGCCGCTGACAACCGCCTTAAGCTTGGTGATATCATACTTTTCAGCAAGCAATCTATACTCGTCAATATCACATTCACGAGTCGTTACTATTATCTCCGCAACCTCTTCAAGCTGTTCAAAAGCAAGCATGGAACGAACTGCAACAGGAATACCGTCAAGCTCAAAAAGCTGTTTGTTCAATCCGTTCATCCGTGAAAAACTGCCTGCGCAGGCGATTATCACCGATACTGTTATTTCGGACATTTTCTCCTCCTGTTTAAAGCATCTCTCTGAAATTTCCGAGCAGACGGAACGAACTCATCTCTTTCTTTAGATCATCAAGCAGAGCCGTGACCTTTACATCAAGACAGTTTCCGACAAAATCAAGGAAAAACATAAATTCAAAGTCGCTTCCTGCAATGCTTTTACTCTCTATCTTGGTAAGATTTATACCGTTTACAGAGAATTTTGTCAGTAAACGGTTAAGCGAACCCTTTGTATGCGGAACGGTAAGAAGCACCGAAACTATGTCGGAATCGCTGTTTACGGTGAGATTCTTTGAAAAGCAGATAAAACGTGTGTAGTTCGGCTGTGCGTCTGCAACATTCCTGCTCAGAATATCAAGTCCGAGAAGCTCCGCGCAGCTTTCCGAACAGATACAAGCAATAGGTTCGCTGCTGTTGGATACAAACTCTGCCGAAAGCGCCGTATTCGCAAAATCACAGGTTTCAAATCCGCTGCTTTTCAGGAATTTTGAACATTGTGAAAGGGCTTCGCTTTTAGAGTAAACTCTCTTGATATCGGAAAGCTTAGTTCCCTTTTTTGCAGCAAGGCAATGCGTTATTTCCACCCTAACAAGCGAATTTATAAAGAACTGCCGCTTTCCCATAAGCTCGTAGGTTTCCGATATTGAACCGATAGTTGAATTTTCAAGCGGAAGAAGTCCGAAATCACATTCACCGCTTTCCACCGCGTCAAAAACCTCTTC
>CAMJES010000005.1 GCA_946404705.1 uncultured Ruminococcus sp.
CTTTAGGATTAATGTCATATATAGAGTAGTCGAAGTCGGGTTTCGTTTTCATCAGCATGGGCAGCTTGGTTACTACCTGCTCACCGAAAACGCTCTGACCGCCCATGACAGCGTCAAGCGCAGAAGCGATGCTCTCAAAATTCTGTTTCAGAATATATCCCTTAGCGCCCATGTTAAGGGCTTTTACTATGTATTCATCATCGGAAAAGGTCGTCAGATATAAAATTTTTGCGTTGCTGTGCTTTTTTAGTATCTGCTCGCCAGCTTCAAGTCCCGTCATGCCCTCCATGCGTATATCCATAAGCATAACATCGGGGATATGCTCATCGTAAAGCCTTATAGCGTCCTCTCCGCAGTTTCCCGTCGCGGCAACGGTTACCTTGCCCGTGCTTTCAAGAATTGTTTTGAGCGACAGCGCAACAAGCTTGTCATCATCAATAATTACTATATTCATCTTAGATCTCTCCATTATTCATTGTCTTTTTTAAGGAACCACTGATTATTGCTGCAGCAGAAATGATTTACTTTGGTATGGAAACCACTACCCCGAAGCCCTTTTCCGAGGCGGATATGTTTATTATCCCTCTCAAGTCTTCGGCTCTTTCGCGCATAGTTGAAAGTCCTATGCCGCTGTCGGAAATCTTTTCACATTTTCCGTTGTCGCTTACCTCAAGCTTATAGAACCCCGGGTGTTCTATGATGGATAACTTTATTCTGTCCCCATTGCTGTGCTTAACGGCATTTGAAAGGCACTCCTTGATTATCCCCAAAAAGCCAAGCTTGACTTTTTTCGGCATACTTTCGGAAAAATCAAAGTCACACTCGACATTGAAGCTTTCCCGTATCGGCTTTACCGCATCGTTCACCGCAAGCTTTAAGTCAATAGAATCATCGTGCAGCTTATGTACGCTGTTTCGTATGCTCGTCATAGCGGAATCAAGGGTTTCCTTTAAGCTTAAAAGGCTTTCGCGCTGCGCTTCGTCCTTGTTTATGATGATAAGTGCGCCGACCTGCAGTATTGAACGGGTAAGCATATGTCCGACATTATCGTGTATCTCTCTTGCGATTCGGTTGCGCTCTTTCATTGTCGCAAGCTTTATCTCATTATCCTGATTTTCGCGAAGCTGCTTGTTTTTCTGCTGGAGAAGCAGGTTTACCTCCTCCGAATCATCTCTTGTCAGTATAAGCTTCTTCTCAGCTTCTTCAAGCCGCGCTGTATTGCGCCAAAGGATGAACGCAATAAATGCGCCGCAAATCAAAAGCATTATCTGTATGGTACTGAAGCTGCCGGCATATACGATAACAGATATCACCGATAAAATCATAAACCACGGTCGTTTATCCCGTAAAAAATCGTATATCATAAGCGGTATCATGCAGCAGAACACGGGTTCTGCAAAGCAAAGCACCGCCATGATCATTTCCGAAACGATGGATACTCTTGCAGAAAAGCTCTGACTTATAGCAGAAAGAGCTATCGTAACGAGCAGTGCAATAACGGGAACATCAAAATCCTCATATCCGATAAGTGCTGCGATGCAAAGCAGCAATACAGCCGCTTTATCTATAAGCCTGTTCAAATCCGTCCCCCCAAAAATATTTTTCACATATCTTGATTTTACCACAAAAAACTGCTTGTGTCTATACAAAAAATTACATTTGTCATATCATTTGCTGACGATTGACACTTACAATCCGCCCGATATATGTGTATAATTAAATCATAACAAAAAGGAGGCTTCATCATGGCAGAAACGATCGTAAAAATTGAAAATCTTGTAAAGCGGTACAAGGATCTTATCGCACTTGACCATCTTAATCTTGAAATAAAGCAAGGCGAGGTATTCGGACTTCTGGGCCCCAACGGTTCGGGTAAAAGTACCACAATAAACTGTCTGCTTTCGCTGCTTACCTTTGACAAGGGCAGCATTGAAATATTCGGAAAAAAAATGGCTCCCGATAATTACGAGGCAAAACGCAATATCGGTATTATTATGCAGAACGTTGCCGTATTTGACGAGCTTACGGTCATCGAAAACATCGACTATTTCTGCGGACTTTACATCAAGGACAAGAGCGAACGCAAAAAATGTGTACAAGACGCAATCGAATTCACAGAGCTTCAGGATTTTATACATTTCTACCCCAAAAAGCTTTCAGGCGGTCTGCTCAGACGTCTTAACATTGCCTGCGGAATCGCACACAAGCCCAAGCTTATCATTCTTGATGAGCCGACCGTTGCAGTCGATCCGCAAAGCAGAAACAAGATCCTTGAGGGCATTCAGAAGCTCAACGAGGAAGGTGCTACAATTATTTACACTTCCCATTACATGGAAGAGGTTGAGCAGATCTGCACACGGATCGCCATCATGGACAAGGGCAAGAAAATCGCGGAGGGTACTAAGGACGAGCTGAAAAAGATGATAAAGAACACCGAAACTGTATCGGTTGAGATCTCGGAAATTCCCGATGATATCCTTGAAAAGCTAAGCACTCTCCCCCATGTTTACAGCACCGACTTTAACAACGGCAAGCTTGAAGTAAAATGTTCGGGCGGCAAGCACAACCTTATCAGAATACTGAACGTTCTGCAGGAAAGCGACCTGCATTTCGGCAGAGTATTCTCCGAGCTTCCCACGCTGAATGATGTGTTCCTTGAGATCACGGGTAAGGCTCTGAGAGATTCTGACTGAACGAAAGGAGAATAGAATATGTTCCTGCATAATTTAAAGTACGAATTTCTTCAGAATATTCGTGCAAAATCGCTTATTCTGTGGCTTATCCTGTTCCCGATAATCCTCGGTACATTTTTCAAGATCGCTTTCTCGGGCATTTATGAAAGCACTACCGTTTTTTCAGCAGTACCGATCGCAGTTGTGGAAGACGGCGACAACTCGGTTTTCAGAGAGGTAATGACTACGCTTTCCGAGGGTGATGACGCACTTTTTGAAACGGAATATACCAATGAAGACGCTGCAATGGAAATGCTTGAGGCAAAAAAAATATCGGGTATTCTTTACGTTGCCGGCGAAAAGCTTTCCATTACTGTAACGCCTGCCGAGGGTGGGCCTTCCGCAGAAAGCATTCGCCAGACGATAATAAAATCTTTCGGCGAGCAATATAATGCACATTGCAACATTATCGCCGATACTGTTGCAAACTCCCCCGAAAAGATCTCCGATGTAGTATCCGCACTTTCCGAAGACATAAAATGCAACGAAAATATCCCTTTGACAAACGGCAATCATGATAATATGCTCTCCTATTACTACAATCTTATAGCAATGGTTGCTCTTCTCGGCTCAGACCTCGGACTAAACATTGCTGTTTCAAGTCAGGGTAATCTTTCGGCTATCGGCGCAAGAAAGTGCTGTTCGCCTACAAAGAAGCTTGTAACGATCATTTCGTCAATGGTTGGCTGCATTACCGTTCAGACCGTATGCATAATAATTGCCGTTTCGTTCCTTGCTTTCGTGCTTAAGGTTGATTTCGGCAGCAAGCTTCACATGGTCTATCTTGCAGGCTCAATAGGCGGTATGCTGGGTGTATCCTTTGGTTTCGCTATCGGCTCTATCGGAAGGCTTGGGGTAAACGCAAAGAGTGCTATCGCAACGGCGTTTTCACTTATATGCTGTTTCTTCAGCGGACTTATGGCAGGAAACATGAAAGCCATTGTAAGCACTTATGCCCCTTGGTTTAACGAGATTAACCCTGCGGCGGTCATCTCCGACTCGCTTTACTGCCTTAACTTTTACGATGATTATGAACGTTTCACTCAGAAAATCGTTACCATGCTTATTATGACCGTAGTCTTTACTATAATCGGATTTTTCCTTACAAGGAGGCGCAAGTATGCAAGTCTTTAAAGCTTTCCTAAAAATATCAAAGAAAAATATCCCTATGGCGCTTATTTATGTTGGATTATTCCTTGTGCTGCTGGCTTTTTTTGTAGACAGCAATGCCGAAAATAACAGTTTTGAAGCTGAACGCCTCAGCGTAAGCGTAATTGACATGGACAATACCGACGCAAGCAGAGCGCTCACCGAATTTATCGGTCAAAAACACGACCTTGTTGAAATTGAAAACGACAAGGACATAATTCTCGACGCGCTTTACTACGAAAAGATCGACTATGTCCTCAACATCAACCGTGGCTATTCCGAAAAGATATCAAACGGCAGCACAGACGGACTTTTCACCAACTATAAGATACCCGACAGCTACACAGGCGTATTCATTGACAACCTTGTAAATCAGTATGTTTCCACACTTTCAGCATATCTTGCAGGCGGAAACAGCTTTGACGAAGCATTAACAAAGACTGAAGACCTGCTATCAAAGGAATTACCTGTAACCGTTCAAAGCTTTTCCCACGATGAAACCGAAACTGAGGATTATTCTAAAAAAATGATGTATTATTTTCAGTATATGGCATACATTATCATGAGTGTACTTATCACGATACTGTCTAAAGTCATTGTCACGGTGAACAGAAAAGAAGTTCGCAGCAGGACAAACTGCTCATGTATTACAGTTGCCTCACAGACTGCACAGATAATCCTTGGCAGCGCAGTTGTTGTTGCTGTAATATGGGTGATATTCATTTTGGCGGCATTCATTATGAACGGCGGAACATTTACAGATAAATGTCTTCTCGCAGTATTTAACAGCTTTGTATTTACTGTTGTTTCAGCTGGGATCGCGTTACTCATTGCGGCTCTTGCGCCAAAGTCCGATTCGATAAACGTTATCTCAAACATTGTTGCTCTCGGCATGAGTTTTCTCTGCGGTGTATTTGTAAATCAGAGTTTGCTGGGTGAAAGCGTTCTTTCGGCAGCAAGATTTCTCCCTGCATATTGGTACATCAGAGCAAACAATATGCTTTCGGGACTTTCCGAAGAAGTTTTCAACATTAACAGCTTTATGTCCTTTGTTGGTATTGAAGCGATTTTTGCGGCGGCTTTGTTCGCGATCATAATCCTTATCTACAAGGTAAAGCATAATGCACAGTAATACTAAGAAACCGCCGATCAATACGTTTCTGCCGTTTTTCAAAATGTCCTCAAAGGCGTAAACTCTTACATTTCTCAAAACATCAAAAACGAATTCTTCGCTTTATACTAAACACCATTTAAAATTTGGAAAAAATCAAGCCGACAATCTCGTAACTGTTGAAAACATTTTTATATTGGATTTCGGCACAGATTTTTTCCTGTATTTTATTGGTGTTTATTATTAGCGATGGATTTTTTGGTAATAAAGCAGTTTATGTTTATTTGCTTTCCTTTTTTGTAAGCAGGAAACCACAGGCAATAGCCGTAAGCGGAGCAACACTTACAAGACCGAAGCTTCCGACAACGGTATGCACTATCTCTGCGGCAACGTATTTATAATTTAGGATATTTCCGAGCGGAGTTCCCTGCGCCATAAAAACCATAAGCAATGCGCAGCAGCTTCCCGAATATGCCAGCAGAAGCGTTGTTGTAATAGTACCCATAGCTGCCCTGCCGACGTTAAGACCCGATTTTATCGCTTCGATGCGGCTTATGTCGGGCTTTTTTTGTATTACTTCGTGAACGGCGGATGTGATATCCACCGCCAAGTCCATAACTGCTCCCGATGAACCGATAAAAATGCTCGCCATAAATATCTTTGTCAAGTTAAGATCGTTGTAGCCGTTATAAAGCAGACTTTCGGAAAAAGACATAACTGCGCCGTGTATCTTAAAAATGTCCGTGAATATCATTCCCGTGACGGCGGTCGTTACTATTCCTGCTCCGACTCCGAGCGAAGCCGCTGCTGTTCGTCTGTCAAAGCCGTATACAAGCGCAATTATCATCACCGAAAGCAGCAGGACAATAACTCCTCCCGTTATTATCGGGTCAGATCCTTTAAGATAAAGCGGAACAAGCAGCTTCCATATCGAAAGCACCGTCACTATAAAGGAAAGCACAGCTCTCACTCCTGTTTTTCCTGCAAAAGCAACGAGGAACACCACAAAAACTGCTGCAAGGACAAGCTCGCTGTTAAGGCGATAGTGATCTACCATTGTCACTGACAGAATTTCATCGTCACGATAGCTTACAAGCACATAAGCCTTGTCGCCCTCTGCAAAAATTTTATCCTGTTCAAGAGAGCCGTTGAGCATATTCACAGCTTCGGTTTCCTGTCCCTTGAACAAACCGCCGAGAAGCTTTACTTTGCATACCTGCTCACCCTGACGGACAAGTCCCGTATCAATTATAGCAGAATTATCGCAGGATATCACTTTTGCGGCGCAGCGGTCGCTTCCGGTATAAGACGCAGCGCCCTCAAAGCCTGTCGGTATCAGCAGCAAAGTGACTATCAAAAGCACAGCCGCAATAACCGGCGCATTATATCTGATTTTTTCCGACATAAATAAAAACCTTTCATATATAGTATTGCTCCCGCACGTTATGTACGGGAGCTTTTATGGAGAAATCAGGAATGAACAGCGCTTGTTACTTTACATTTGTGAGAAGTGCAAGCTTGTTGTAGATATCGGTATTATCATAATATCCGCCGAAAAGCTCCTGACCTGCGCCCTTTGCGAATACTGCAACGGGAAGTCCTGTGTGGGAGTAAGAGCTGAAATTGATGCCCGACTTATTGTTGAGGATATGTGTAATTGTTACGGAGAGGGGTTCGTATGTGCCGTAGAGGATATATTCTTCATCGGTAAGCTCCTCTTCGCCGCCGTTCATTGTCTTGTCGTATGCGGATTTGAGCTTTTCCATTTCCCAGTCGGTAAGGATAAGGTTGGGGTTGGTCTTGTCGGTCGCATTTTCGGGAGCAACAAGTCCGAAAAGCATCTGAACATCTTTGAGTACCTTTTCAAATGAAGTTCCGTTTTCCTTGTACTTTGCAACATAGTCGCTGTCATATTTTGCGTATGAGATCTTCTGATTCTTGAGATTTGCAAGATATGTATCATAGTTTGTTCCAGCGTAGCCGATTGTAAGACCGCCTGTTTCGTGGTCACCGGTTACAAGGATAAGAGTTTCATCGGGATGCTTGTTGTAGAACTCAACTGCTTCTGCGACTGCAAAGCTGAGAGCGGCTGTATCGGAAATTGTTGAGCCTGCGTCATTTGCGTGGCAAGCCCAGTCAATCTTTCCGCCTTCGACCATCATAAAGAAGCCTGTGTCATTATCAAGCACCTCAATGCCCTTTTCAACATAGTCTGCAAGAGTCCATTCGCCCTTCTTGCTGTCCTTGTTATATGACATTGAATCGCTGTCTGCGAGAGTTTCTGCGATAACGATGGATTTGCCGTCCTTTGCGGTAAGCTTCTCGGCTTCTGCCTGAGTTTTGATAACATTATAGCCTGCGTCCTCAGCAACCTTGTAGATATCCTTCTGATCGTCATTTGCGCCTGTGGGTTTGAGAAGTGCGCCGCCTGCGAAGTAGTCGAAGTCACTTTCTACCATTTCAAGTCCGATCTCATAGTAATTCTTTCTGCTTGACTGGTGCGCATAATATGCTGCAGGAGTTGCGTGATTGAGGTTTACCGTTGTAACAACGCCGACCTTGTAGCCGTACTGTTCCTTAAGCTTTTCGGAGATCGTTTCATACTTTGTTGTGAAGGTTTCGTCCATATTGATAGTTCCGCTGTATGTCTTGTGACCTGTGGAGAGAGAAGTCGCCGTTGAAGCGGAATCGGGGCAGAAAGATGTGGAATCGTATGTTGCTGCCGAGCCTGCAACGGGGAATTTCATAAAATTCAGTTCCTTTGTGTTATCAAGAATACCGTTGTTGTTCGTATCGTTCAGAGCGGAGTAGTAATCTGCTGTTGCCTGTATCTGAGGGTAGCTCATACCGTCACCGATAAACATAAAAATGTACTTCGGAGTTTTTCCGTTATACTGTGAAGCGGAAGTTTCCGTTTTTGTTGCAGCTTTGGTTTTGGTGTTTGCTGCATAAACCGTGCTTACTGTTGCAGTTGCCGCAACTGCAATTGCAGCGATAGCTGCTGCCGCCTTTTTGAATTTCATCATTGATTACCTGCCTTTTCATTTTCCTTAATTTTTTAGGTGCATTATTTTCCTTTTGCCTTAATGCACCTTTATACTATCATGGAAAAAATTCAAAGTCAATGGAGTTTACGAACAGTTTTCCGAACTTTACACACAGTTTATCCTATCGGAGTTTTTCTTTTCACGGTTTTAACGAAACCTTATCAAATCATTTCTGCCGTTTTCGTCACAAACTCAATAGCGGATTTCTCAAAAAATATTGTGCTTGGCAAAGCGTTTTATTCTCCAATGTTAATCTTCGAATACGCTGCATAAACGCTTTGTAAAATGTACGGAAAGCTATTGTAATTCTTATTGACAAGCTGATTTTGGCATTGTAAAAATTGATTGAAAGAATAAAGGAGAATAATATTTATTAGAAAAATGAAACTTTTTACCCGAACTGCGCAGGACGCAGGCTGCTGTAATTTTTTGCAGCATTTTACCGAATTATCCGAAAATAATACCGATAAAATCAACAACGGCTTAAAAAATTCGGTAACGCAGATACTTAACATTCTCCCTGAATTTACGGACAAATTTCCTAAAGCATACAGCGAGGGAAATTTCTACTCCGCTATGGAAAATGTTGACTGGACAACAGGCTTCTGGACGGGTGAGATCTGGCTTGCTTATGAATATGTGACAACTCATGAGAGTGAGTTTGAAACAGGCACAGCCGAAAAGCTGAAAAACGCAGGTCTTACGCAGGTCAGATTTTTTCTTTACCGAATTGTCAATAAAATCGAGGTTGACCACCACGATATGGGATTTCTTTATTCGCCGTCCTGTGTTGCGGCGTACAAGCTGACAGGCAGCGAAGATGGCAAGGAAGCGGCAATAAAAGCTGCTGACCGGCTTCTTACACGGTATCATCCTGTGGGCGAATTTCTTCAGGCATGGGGTCCGATGGATCAGCCCGAAAATTACAGACTTATTGCTCCGCCAATTAACTGATGAAAATTTATGCGCAGAACCGCTGACGAAAGCCTAGGAAGAAAACCGCAGGAATATGCGGATATTGCAAGGTTTTCTGACGACGGATTTTGGCAGTGGGACAAGCAGTAAATTCAATAGTTAATTGGGGGAGCAATATCATTGACTGCTTCAACAACCTTCCTCTGCTTTATTGGGCATCCGATGTGACAGGTGACAGCAAGTACAGAGAGATCGCTGACAAGCATATCACTACAGCTGTCAGCAATGTTATTCGTGACGATTATTCAACCTGGCACACATTCTTCTTTGATATGGAAACAGGCGCACCGCACCACGGAGCAACCTGTCAGGGCTATCGTGACGGTTCGGCGTGGGCAAGAGGTCAGGCGTGGGGCGTATACGGTCTTGCAACAGCTTACCGCTATACAAAACGTGAGGAGTATATTCCGCTTTTTAAAAACGTTACAAAATATTTTCTTGATCATCTTCCGAAAGATCTTGTACCGTACTGGGATTTGGAATTTACCGACGGCGATGACCAGCCGAGGGACTCTTCGAGTGCGTCAATAGCTGCCTGCGGTATGCTGGAAATGAGCCGCCGGCTTGATAAAGATGAAGCTGAATACTACATAAATACCGCAAAGGAAATTATGGATTCGGTGTATGAAAACTACGCTGTTTCCGATTTTGGCAAATCAAACGGACTGGTGCTTCACAGCACTTATTCCAACCGTT
The DNA here is from genome assembly GCA_946404705.1 of uncultured Ruminococcus sp. GTDB lineage: Bacteria > Bacillota > Clostridia > Oscillospirales > Ruminococcaceae > UMGS363. Next base: position 9,711 of record CAMJES010000005.1, read on the forward strand.
CACCCTGCAACACCTGCAACCATTATGGCGTTGACGAGTGCAATATCTGGGGCGATTACTTCTATATGGAAGCATTAACAAGACTTTCAAAGGACTGGGTACAATATTGGTAAGGGAGATCATTATGTTGAATTCAAAGCAGGATTTTATTGATTGTATGCTGAAAATGGCTGATCCGCTGATACCGTATTTCAGCGAAAAGAAAGCAAGACTTAATCTTGGCGATACAGGCGTTTACTACAACAAAGCCGCCGTGTCAATGGAGGGGATATCGCGGCTTCTGTGGGGATTTGTTCCGCTGTTTGCAGGGGGACATAAAAACGAAAATGGCAGGAAATTTTTAAGTCTGCAATTACGTATTTAGTATAAAAAGTCTTTACAAAAAAGCAACATTATAGTATAATCAAAATAGAACAATTCAGAAAGGGGTTATTTATGAAAACGAGTAATCTGCCCGAGGAAAACCTTCGCCGCTGCAACAAGCTGTTGAGAAATACGCAGTGGTTTATGGGATTCAGCATTCTATTTATCGAGATCATAACGAATACTATACTCTATAAAACCGGTGACCCGAAATATACCGATGACAATGTGGGGTATATGTTTTTCCGTTATCTTGTCGTAACAACGATAATTAATTTCAGTGCGCTTTTTTTGAGCAGAATTGCGATAAAGCTGTTCAAGCTGAACATTTACACCGAAAGGTACGCACTAATGGCAGGACTTATGACAATAATGGCCGATGTATGCTTCTCACATTACGACTTTTTCATTGTGTTCTGCTCGTTCATTGCGCCGATAATTATTGCCGCACTTTACGAAAACCGCCGTTTTTTCATTGGTGTATGCATATTCAGCTATGTAGGAATGGCGCCCGGACTTATCGGAAAGCTGCTTGACCCGAATTTCGGACTTTCGGCGATACCGGAAACCGTGCTTACGGTGCTGATAATTGCGTCATTTTGCATACTCGGCTGGTTTACCACAAAATACCTTTCAAATCGCAGCGCTGCGCTTGCCGATGCTATTGAGGAAGCGGAGGCCGCGAACAGCTCAAAGAGCAACTTCCTTGCGAATATGAGCCACGAGATACGCACACCGATGAATGCTATCGTCGGAATGACCGAGCTTATTCTGCGTGAGCATGACATCAGCGAAAGCGTACAGGAAAACTGCTTCAACATTCAGAATTCAGGACGAAGCCTGCTCTCGATAATCAACGACATTCTGGATTTCTCGAAGATCGAATCGGGAAAAATGGAGCTTATCGAAGAGAATTTCAACATTGCATCCACACTCAACGATGTGATAAATATGGCGATAACGAGAAAGGGCGACAAAAAGCTGGAGATCATCGTTCACGCCGATCCCGAAATTCCATGTGGGCTGATCGGCGATGAGATCCGCATACGTCAAGTTATCATAAACCTCGTCACAAACGCGATCAAATACACGAACGAGGGATGCGTTTCAATAAGAGTTTCGCAAACGAAGCACAAATATGGAATAAATCTCTCGGTTTCGGTTTCGGACACGGGTATCGGCATCACAGAGCAAAATCTTGAGAAGCTGTTTTCGAGCTTCCAGCAAGTTGACACGAAGAAAAACCGCGCTGTTGAGGGAACGGGCTTAGGTCTTGCGATATCAAAGAAGCTGATAACGCAGATGGGCGGTTTCATAAACGTGACGAGCAAGTACGGAAAGGGTTCGGAATTTCGGTTTGTGATACCGCTTAAAGTGAGCGATGCGAAGCCGTTTGTGACCATCGCCGGTGCTGACAAGATCCACGCAGCAGGCTATATTGATTTCAAAAAATATTCGCACCCGAAAATCGCCGAAGAGTACCGTTTGCTCATACGTGAGCTGTCGCAGACGCTGCACACGGACATCAAGGTGTACGAAACGATGGACGAGCTGAAGGAAGCGGCAAAACAAAACAAGTTCACGCACTTTTTCACGCCGCGCGAACACTACATCGAACATTCGGATTTCTTTTTGAGCCAAGTTAAAAAGTCCGAGGTAGTTGTCGTGCAGGATAGATTGAACGCGATCGAGATGCCAGATGGCGTGAAATGTATGTACAAGCCGTTTTACATATTGTCGGTCGGTGCGATTTTCAACCATGAGAGCGTCGTGACAAATCTTGGTGAGCGGAGAACCCTGACAACGCATTTCTCCGCATCGAAAGCGCGCATACTCATAGTCGATGACAACCCCATAAACCTAAAAGTTGCCGTGGGACTTATGCGGCCTTATCATATGCAGGTAATAACTGCCGACAGCGCAAAAGCGGCGTTTTCACTGCTGCGCTCGAAGGATTATCACCTTGTCTTTATGGATCATATGATGCCTGAGATCGACGGCGTTGAAGCAACGCAGATCATACGCGCGAAAGAAGGCGACTATTACAAGAATCTGCCGATAATCGCACTCACGGCAAATGCGGTGAGCGGTGCGCGTGAAACGTTTTTGGAAGCAGGAATGAACGACTTTATCGCAAAGCCGATCGAGCTTTCGGCACTTGACAGAGTGTTGAGAACATGGCTGCCGAAGGAACTGATAAAAGCGCCGACCGAGGACAAGTTCAGCGCCGATGACAAGCGCAAAAACGCTCCGCAGTCCAATAAAACAACTGCGCTTTTTGATGCGGAAACGGGAATTTTCTACACGGGCGGCGACGAGGAAGCGTACTTAGAGATCCTTGAAATATACGTTAATAAAGCCAAAGAAAAACAGGATTACTTACAAAAACTGTTTGAAGAAAAATCCTGGAAAAACTATGTTATCGAAGTACACGCGCTGAAAAGCACATCTCTTACGATCGGCTCAAAACCGCTCTCCGAGCTTGCGAAAGAACTTGAGCTTGCAGGAAAAAATGATAACTTCAAGCTGATCGAAGAAAAGCATGCGGCGATGATCGAGCTTTACGAAAAGGTGGCAAAAATCGGAAGCGAGTACATCGCTCAGAAAAAGCCCACACCCACAAAAGAGGAAGCTCCGCAGGAAAATCTGACGGAAATATCAATTGATGAGATCGAGAGTTATGTTCGTGAGATCAGATCGGCTTGCGAGAATTTTGATGTTGACGCGGTGATTGAAGTATGCAAAAAAACCTACGGAAAAAGCTGCGGTGGAATTGACCTTAAGCCCCTGTTTAACGCGGTTGAGGAGTTCGTGGAAGACTTCGAATACGAAGAAGCGGAACAACAGATCGAAAAAATTCTTGAGAACTTGAAAGGCGGTACGGGAAATGGCTGAACAAAAGGTGAAAATCGTTGCGGAGTGCGTATGTGATCTGCCGACGAATTGGCTAAAAGCTCACAATGTGGACATCGTGTATTTTACGATCGAAACAGACCGCGGCGTGTTTTTAGACACACACGAAATCACCTCTGACAACGTCATTTCATATATGCTGTCGGACGGCAAAAAAGCACATTCCTCTGCACCCGAGCCGAATGTTTACAAGGAAACTTTTGAGAAAAATCTTGCGGAATATGACGAGGTGATTTTAGTTGCGATCAGCAGCGGAATCAGTCTTTCCTGTGAAAACGCGGCTAAAGCTGTCGAACAGCTTGGCGAAAACGGCAAACGAGTGAACATATTTGATTCGGGACATCTGTCGTCGGGACTTGGACATCTCGTGATAAAGGCAGCGAAAATGGCTGAAAACGGACACTCGGCAAGCGAAATTCTTACGGCTCTCGAGGCGCTTAAAAATAAGGTTTCAACGAGCTTTATTGCCGAAAGCGTGGATTATTTGTATAGGAACGGCAAGGTTTCCGAGAAGGTGAAAAAAATCTGCTCGGCGTTCAACATTCACCCGATCTTGGTGATGAAAAACGGTGAGCTTACGCTGAAATCGGTGACGCGCGGCGACTACCGAAAAGCATGCAAACGTTACATCAGAAAGATGCTGTCAAACACAAAGTCGATCGAGAAGAACACGGCTTTCATCACGCAGGCAGGCTGTAACACGAAGATGATCGAGTGGATAAAAGCCGAGGTTTCAAAAGACTGCGATTTTGAAAATCTGATCGTGACAAAGGCTTCGGCGACCGTTTCGAGCAACTGCGGTCCGAATTCCTTCGGGGTAATTTTTATCGAGAAGTAAGCAAAGCCGTTTTGTTACTCCATGAATAAGAATAGTTTTCAACAAATCAAACAGCGTAAAGTTACTGAACTTGCGCTGTTTTTTTATTTTCTCCCAAAACTATTGACAACTTTATCCGGATCATTTATAATTAATTAAACACGTTTAATTAAGGAGGCTTGCAATTGGAAAAGCGAAATATCGAAGCCACAAAAGAAGCCTTGCTCAATGCCGCCGAAAAGCTTATGACGGAATGCGACGACCCTTCCGAGGTGACCTCTCGTGCAATTACAAAAGAAGCAGGCGTTAACCTTGCAATGATAAATTACTGCTTCGGCTCACGGGAGGCTCTGCTTTTCGAGGTGTTCAACAAGCTGCAGAACGAAGCAAGGCAGCAGAATCCCGAATTTGATAAAATAGCCGAAAGTGAAATTTCGCCGAAAGAAAAGCTCATCATGCTGCATTTTGAAGTGATGAAAATGATGCTAAAGCATAACAAGTACGTTAAGGCTATTACAAAATATGTGCTGCTCAACCGCAGTATCTCCGCAAACCGAGGAAGTCTGCCCTTTATACAGGCTCACTTCGGCGGACGAAAGACCGAAAGTCAATGCCGCCTTATCGCATACGAAATATCAAGCATACATGAGCTTGCGATACTAAAGCAGGAGGAGTTAAAAACTGTATGCGGAACAGACCTTTCCGATGAAAAGGTGCTTATGGAATACGTCACAGATCATATAAATATGTTTTTGGGAGAATAGGGGGACAAAATGAAATATATACATAAGCTTTCGGAGCTTCCGAATGAACTAAGCTTCGGCGGAAAAGCCGAAGCTCTGGATAAACTGATGAAAAACGGGATGCCCGTACCGAACGGATACGCAATTGCCGCAGAAGCTTTTGAAAACGGAACGCTTTGCGCTGATGCGGAAACAGAGCTTGCCGAGCTGATAAAAAATCTTCCGACAAAATATAAATATGCCGTTCGTTCTTCCGCTGTCGGCGAGGACGGAACAGAGGATTCCTTTGCAGGAGCGTATGATACCGTACTTGATGTTGCTGCTGATATGATATCGGACGCCGTGAAAAAGGTTGCCTATTCTGCCCGTAATGCTCGTTCGGATGTTTATGCGCAAAGCAGAGGCGCCGAGAGGGGCAGCATAGGAGTTGTCATTCAGCGCTTTATTTCTCCGCAGTTTGCAGGGGTGCTTTTTACCGCCGACCCTATGACTGCAGGAACAGGCTTTATGTCGGGCAGCTATGTTCACGGCGTCGGAGAAGCCTTGGTTTCGGGAGAAAAATGTGACGGGAGCTTTCGGATAAATGCCGTGAAATACAGCTATGAAGGCCCAAAAGAGCTTGAAGGATATGCAAAGCAGCTTTATAATAAAGCAAAAAAAGCAGTTCGGATATTCGGCTGTCCGCAGGATATCGAATGGGCTATTGAGGGCGGCAGGCTTTATATTCTCCAATCCCGTCCTATAACGACATTGTTCCGAAACGACCGTGACCGATTTCTTATAAACGATTCGCTCTGCGGTGATTTCCTGCTTTCAAAAACCAACGTCGGAGAGATATTTCTTCGCCCCGTTTCACCTGCAACATACGGCTTGATATGCAAGATCACCGATTTTCTCGGAATACCGCTGATATCAAATGTCTGCGGTCAGCTTTACTGCAATATAAGCGGAGTATGCTCCGTGATCGCTTCATTCGGTATAAAAAAAGAAAAAGCATTTTCGATGGTTTCCGAAATAGCAGGAGGTATACCCGACAGCTCCGATATACCGCTGTTCCCCTATGATAAAAAAATACTGCTGAAAAAGTTCAAAAACATCATTTTTAATTCTTCACCGAAAAAGAAGGGCGGCAAGCTCAAAGGAGATATTCCGAATGAAATTAACCGCATCGGTATGGATATCGTTGAGGAGATACACCATATATCTTCACCGCAGGCGCTTTATGATTTCTGGGATGAACGCTGCACACCGTATATGACATCCGCTTTGAGCGGAATAGTAACGGGGCTGTCGGTAAAACCGCTGCTTTCGACCCGTAAAAAGCTGGAGAAAGTATGCGGTGCAGAGCTTGCTGATCGTCTTTTGTCCTGCCGTGCCAATGATGGTGCGCCCGAAAGTCTTGGTATGCTCCTTGCGCTTGAGGACGTTATCAACGGCAGGCTCTCAAAGTCGGAATACACGGCAAGATACGGTCACCGTCATACCGATGAAATGGAGCTTTCGATGCCCTATCCGTATGAAGACCCCGATTTTCCCGATAACGTTATCAAAGAATATAAGGAATCAGGTGCGGATGTCATGATGATGAAAGCGTCCTGCGAAAAGCGAAGCCGCGAAGCAGAGGAAGAATTCCTGCAAAAGTATCCGAAAAAGGCCGCTTGGCTCAGAAAGCTTTTGAACAAGTATTCGGCGGCTGTTTGCGGACGTGAAAGCATTCGCAGCAGCGCATTAAGGCTTTTCTGCGTTATCCGTGAATACCTGCTCAAAGCAGGCGAGCTGACAAACCTCGGCAACGATATTTTTATGCTTTATATTGATGAAGCAAGAGCGCTGCTGTCAGGCAAAAGCTGCGTTCCCGATAAACTCGAAGAAAGGAAAAAGAACTATGCCCGTCAGCTTGAAATGCCGAATTTTCCGAGCATCATACGAGGCAGATTTGTCCCCGAAGAATACAGCTCGAACGATACGCTGCCCGACGGAACGGATGTTATCTGCGGCTCGGCAGGCTCCTGCGGCATTGCCGAGGGTTACGCCCGTGTGCTTGCTTGTGCAGATGAAGCTGATACGATAGAAAACGGGGAGATACTTGTAGTTCCTGCGGCAAATATAGGCTGGGTGAGAGTTTTCCCGAAGATATCGGCACTCGTTACCGATGTGGGCGCACCGCTTTCCCACGCAGTTATTGTTGCTCGTGAACTTGGAATCCCTGCGGCGGTAAGCTGCGACAACGCTTCCCGTGTGCTGAAAACGGGAGATAAGATCCGTGTTGACGGATCAAGCGGCAAGGTTTATATCTTAAAAGAATAATACACAAAGCCGACAACTTTTTGCTGTCGGCTTTGTTCTTTCAAATCATTAATGGTTTTGCTGTCAACCGCATAGGTTTCATCTATGACCTCGACCGCATCACCGCTGTTGGGCGCAGAATAGTCCTTATCTTTTACTGCGTTGTAAACGTCTTGGTTACGGTGTGAAGCGGAGATATTTTCACCGTTTTCAAGATTTCTTCCGCAGCGGAAAAGCTGAAATCCTCGCTTTCCTTAAAGGAGAATTCCACATAGTATTCACCGCTGTGAACAACGAAATTGTGGTAGTCAAAATCACCGTAATAGCTGTCAGCAATTATTGTGTGAATATAGTAGCTCCAAGGGTCATTTTCACCGCCGTACCTCTCGTCAGCGCTGTTGACTTCTCGCCCCGAGACCTGATCTACTTTAAAATCATCGGTCACAATACCGTATGAATCGGGATATGCAACGTGCTGTTCCATAACAAACCCGTTTTCATTTTCAAAATCACCGCTTTTATACGTCCAATCGCTCGGAACGCTAAATTCAATATTCAAGAGCTTTCTGTCTGCAGAAAAAGAAAATCCGCCGTTTTCAACGGGTATAAATTCTTCTGTTTTATAAGATACTTTTTTGAAATTGCCAAAATCCTCGCTTTCAAATTCATCGGAAGTTTGCAAGGGAGGAGCTTCATTTGCAGGCAATGAATAAGCAGGCTCGTCTGTCGCTTCATCAAATACATCTTCGGGTATATCCTCTGTCGGCTGATTATCCATTAATTTTAGCCTATATATCTCCCAGCCGTACTGAACATACCATATCTCTCCGTCCATAACAAAAAGATAATTGTCTATGCCGCCGTCTTCATCACTCTGCAAAGCAAAGCAGTATTTATTATCATAATCGCCGAGATTTTTTTCTCCGTCCTGCCAACCTATTTTTTCAAAATTATCGAAAGATTCACTCCATTCTTCCTCAGTAAATGGTATCTTCATAGGCTCGGAAAGCTTGTAGGTTTTTCTCGAAATTGTAAGCGTATTGCCCTTTATCTCATAAGTCAGACCGTTGTTATCTCCCCAGTAGGAATCCTTTTGGGGTGCGGTGTACAGCAGCTTGTCCGTAACATACACTCCATCGGGGATAGGCGCAAATTCTTTTTCCTTTTTCACCGCATTTGTAAGCAGACAAACAGCTGCAATTATCACAGCTATGACCGCAATAATTGTAACGATAACTTTCGGCTTTTTCGCACCGAGAACGCCTTTTATACGGCTCTTTATGTCGCTTTCGCCAAAGTTCAGAACACCGCCGAGAGCAAGTCTGTTCTGCTTCAAGGAAATATTCAAAAGTGCGTTTGCATACGCCTTTTTTACGTCCGTATCAAAGCCGCCGAGAGCCTTTTCATCGCAGGAAAGCTCCATATCCTTTGTCATGAGCCGATAGGATATCCACACCATCGGATTGAACCAATGAACGCAGAGCGCAGCCATTGCGACAAGCTTTACAATATGGTCTTTTCGGCTGATATGCGCTTGTTCGTGTGCGATTATGTAACGAATATCCTCATCGGAGATGTTTTCGGGCAGGTATATCCTCGGTTTTATTATGCCGAATACAAACGGCGTTTCGATGCTTGCGCAAGTATAAACATTCCCTTCCGAAAGCGCTGCATTTTTCACCTTTTTCTTGACCGAGATATACGAAACTGCCGTATAAACAAACATTGCAAGCATTCCTGCCGCCCATATATACGCACCGACAGTCATTGCAGTCTGCATTGGATTTGCGCTGTTATTCGGCTGTTCAGACGGAAGCTGTTCGTTTATCGCATCGTTCACGGGCGGAACGGAAACGGTTATCTGCGGTTCTTCGGAATACTCAATATCGTTTGGGATAAACTCCATTTGACCGTAGGAAACCTCGGGCTTTTCGGTAACAAGCAAATTGAAAACGCTCACCGCCGACGAGAACGAGAACGGACACAGCAGACGTATTCCAAGTATCGCCCAGAGCAGATAGGAATACTTTTTCGGCAGCTTTTTCATTGCGATTCGCAGTATGATTATTGCCGCGGAAATATATGCACCCGTTATGCTTATATTAAGCACAGTTCTGAAAATATCTGTCATATCATTCACCCTCTGTATAGTCGTCAATAAGCTTTTTAAGCTCGTCCGCCTCGGCTTTTGTCAGCTTTTCCTTTTGCAAAAATGCCGTCAGGAACATAGGTAAAGAACCGCCGTAGCCTTTTGTGATAAGGTTTTCCGACTTCTCGCTCATCACCTCGTCACGGGTGCATAGCGGCGTTATGACTGCATTCTCGCTTTTGATTATACCTCTCCCCGAAAGCTTTTTCACGACTGTATAGACGGTGGATTTCTTCCAGCCGAGGCGGTCGAAAGCCATTGCCACAAGCTCTCCCGAACGTATGGGAGCGTTATCCCAGATAAGCTCCATCAATTTAAGCTCTCCGTCCGATATTTTCATAAAAAAGTCCCCTTTGCAAATCTGGTCGATAGTTATAGACCTCTCTGTTAAGATTAGTCTATCACAATAGACCTCGTTTGTCAAGAGGGAAAACAAATAATCTTTAAAATTATGCAAATATAAAACGATCCATTCTGCTTCAAGAAGTTCCGAATAAGCAATGAAAATTTTTTTGTTTCCCCTAAAGATTGACAAATTAAGTCAAAAAAAGTATAATGTATAATATACAAGTGCAGAAAAGGAGGATATAAATTCACCCCCTCATATTAACGGAAAGAGAGATGCTGAATTGAACATTGATCCTGTAAAAATTATAAAACTGACAGCAGGAGCGGTCATAGCTGCCGCCGCAGCATACGCTCTTGAGCTTGATTATGCTGTTTCTGCAGGAGTTATCTGCCTGCTCACCATTCAAGACACAAGAAAAGAAACCTTGAGAATAACTCTGAAAAGACTTATTGCTTTCTGCGGAGTTACTGTTCTTTGCAAGGCAGGATTCGGTATTTTCGGATTTGGATTTGTTCAGTTTGGAATAGTGCTGGGGTTGTTTCTGATATTATGCGGTGTGCTTGATATGAACGAAGCTGTGGCTATGAACTGCGTTATCGCCACTCATTATTTTGCTTCGGGAGATATATCTGTTGATATGATAATAAATGAGGCTGCCCTATTTTCGCTCGGAGCAGGAACGGGTGTTATTCTGAACATTTTCATGCCTTCGAGGATACAAAAGATACGGCGCATACAAACCGAAACAGACGAACACATCAGAACTATAATAAAAAGAATGTCGGTCTATATTCTTCGTGATGACAGAAAAGACTATACGGGAAGCTGTTTTGATGATACCGACCGTCTTCTTGAAGTCCTGCGCAGAGAGGCTGTAAAGTATATCGGCAATTCCTATGTGAGCGAGAAGGATTACTTTTACAAGTATGTTAACATGAGAATTGAGCAATGCATTGTATTGAAGAGAATTTTTACAGATATAAAGCGGCTCGGAAGCATTACTGTTTATGCCGAGCCTATTTCGGAATTTCTGTTGAAAATGAGTGAGGATTTTTCCGAAATAAATGATTCAGTCGATCTTTTAGAAGCACTTGAAAAGCTGTTTTTGCATTATTCGGCTGAAGAGCTTCCGCAAAGCAGAGAGGAATTTGAAAATCGTGCGCTTCTTTATCATATTCTCTGCGACCTAAAGCTTTTTGTTTCTATAAAGGCGAAATTTGCCGAAGATCTTGACGAAAAAGAAAAAGAGCGTTTCTGGAAGAAAAAAATATTGTAAAAAATACTTTGGAGGGAAAAATATGAAAATTTCTGACAATATTATCTACATAGGCGTTAACGACCATAAAATTGACCTTTTTGAAGGACAGTATGCAGTTCCGAACGGTATGGCATATAATTCTTATGTAATACTTGATGAAAAAACTGCTGTAATGGATACGGTTGACGCTAACTTCACCGATGAATGGCTTGAAAATCTTCATAATGCTTTGAACGGAAGAGAACCTGATTATCTCGTGATTCAGCACATGGAGCCGGATCATTCCGCTAATATTATGAATTTCATGAAAAAATACCCTAAAACACAGGTGGTTGCATCATCAAAGGCATTCGCAATGATAAAATCATTCTTCGGAGAAGATCTGTCGGCTAACGGTATTGTTGTCGGAGAAAATGACACGCTCGCTTTGGGCGGCACCACGCTTACTTTTGTGACTGCTCCCATGGTGCATTGGCCCGAAGTCATAATGACCTATGACAGCAGGGATAAGGTGTTGTTCTCGGCGGACGGTTTTGGCAAATTCGGCGCACTTGACATCGAAGAGGAATGGGCTTGTGAAGCAAGACGCTATTATTTCGGAATTGTCGGAAAATACGGTGTACAGGTACAAAATCTCTTGAAAAAGGTTTCAAAATTTGATATAAAAACTATCTGTCCTTTGCACGGCCCTGTTCTTTCCGATGATCTTGAGCAGTACCTTTCCCTTTATAACGTATGGTCAAAATATGAGGCGGAAAGCCGCGGCGTATTCATAGCTTATACATCCGTTTACGGAAATACGAAAAACGCTGTTATGAAGCTTGCCGAAATCCTTAAGGAAAAGGGCTGTGAGAACGTAGTTGTCAGCGATCTTGCAAGGAGTGATATGGCTGAATGTGTGGAAGACGCGTTCAGATATGACAGGGTCGTGTTTGCAACCACAACATACAACGGGGATATGTTCCCGTTTATGAAGGACTTTATCAACAGACTTGCGGAACACAGCTTCCAGAACCGAAAGGTTGGCTTTATTGAAAACGGAACATGGGCGCCTATGGCAGCAAAATCAATGAAAGCTATTCTTGAAAAATGCAAGGATATAACATTCTGTGAGAACGTTGTTCAGATTCATTCTTCTGTTGATGAAAACTGTATGAAACAGATCTCTGCACTTGCAGACGAGCTTTGCTGAATGTCTGAATTTATATAACAATTTAAAAAGCCTCCTATGATTTGTCTGATCTGCTTTTCTTATACTAAACACCATTTAAAATTTAGAAAAAATCAAGCCGACAATCTTGTAACTGTTGAAAACAGTGAGTTGTTGAAAACAACTTTATGTTAGATTTCGGCGTAGATTTTTCTGTATTTTATTGTTGTTTATACTAATAACCATTTGTTTTATGGATAAAAACGGAGGATAGAATACGCCCACTCGGCGTCAAACTCCTTTGACAGGCGGCAGCCTGCCTGCAGTCG